>JAFYMD010000196.1 GCA_017556785.1 Clostridia bacterium
ATGGCGTTTGACGACTGGAAAAATGCCAAAATCTTCGACAAATGGGGGTATAGTGCGTTCCCCATGAGCGCAAACGATTGCGTGAGCTTGGGTGTAGGTTGTGCCGCTACCCGTTGCGCCGCAAACGGCAAGGAATATTGGCAATCGGAACTCACCGCAGGTATGGTGGGTACGGGAATCTTCGGCTTCGGTCGGTTGGACGACAATACCTTTGACAAGTTTTCATTGGAATCCTTGCGGCAAGGGGCCAAGGGGTTGCTTTATTGGCAATTCCGCAGAGAACGTCACGGTCCCGAAATGAATGGGTATGCCATGACCGACGTGGACGGCGGTGAAACCAATCTTTCTCGCAGAGCAGGGAAATTGTGCAAGACCATTACCGCCAACACCGATTTGTTTGAGGCGGGAGTGCCCCAACAAGCCGAAGTGGCTATGATTTTCAGTATTCGTTCTTACCTTGCCAACTGGTGCGACCAAAATCGCGGGGGCAATAAATTTTCGGTAGACAGCGTAAGCGGCTATTACCGTATGCTGTGGGAAGAAAATATCATTGCCGACGTGATTCACGAAGAACTGTTTGAACCCGCCGATTTGGCGAAGTACAAAGTTATCATTTTACCGACCGCTTTTGCCATTTCTCCCAAAATGGCGGCGGCTTTGAAAGATTACGTGAAAAACGGCGGTACGCTGTTGTCTGATCCTGAATTTGCCTTGTTTGACGATGAAATGGTGCTGACCTATGCCCTGCCCGGCATGGGATTCCAGGAAGTGTTCGGCTGTAAGCAAGAGGACATTCGCCGTGCCGAAACGGTGACCTTTGACAACGGCGAAACGGTGACCGGCAACTGCCAAAAAGAACTGTATCGTGACGTGACCGCCGACGTGCTTCGTCGGTACGACGATGGTTCGCCTGCTGTTTTGTGCAACAAGTACGGCAAGGGCAAGGCGGTGCTTTCGGGCATTAACTTGGGATTGTGCCACTCGCAACGCACTTTGATTGCCGACGACGTAAAGTCCTCTGACCAAGCCAACGACAGTCCTGTGGCAAAAGCCATTGTGCTGGAGGTACTGAAAAACGCGGGGGTTACCATGAATCAATGCGACACCGAATACGTGAAGTACAGCTATTTGACTTCCGAAAAGGGAACCATTGTCATTGTGATCAACAGCGGCAACAAACAAGTGACCGCCACCGTGCCTACCCTAAAACCCTATGCAAGGGTGACCGACATTTACAACAACGTACCCTGTGAATTAAAGGGCGAGACCGTAACCTTTACTTTAGAACCCAATCAATGCTCAATCTTGCGATTGGAATAGAAAAACAAAAAAACAACGGCGTAAGCCGTTGTTTTTTTGTTTGTATCAATATCCGTATTGCTTTTTCTTCCAAAGAAAGCAGGGGAGGGTTACGCAGAGTGACAGCAATTCGGCCACGGTGGTTGCCATCCAAATTCCGTCGGTTTGAAACCATAGGGGCAATATCAAAATGGTAATCACTTGAAACAGCAGGGTGCGAGAAAAGGAGATGGCGGCCGAAATCCCCCCGTTGTTGAGAGCGGTAAAAAAGGAAGAGCCAAATACGTTGAAGCCAAACAGCAAAAAGGAAAAGGCATACCATTGAAATCCCGTAACCGTTAGGCGGTACAAATCGGCGTCGTACCCCACAAACAGTTTGGCAAAGGGACTGGCCATAGCAAAGGAAATCACCGCCATGGTGACACCGATGCATCCGATCACGGTCAAGCTTTTTCGGTACAGATTGTGCAATTCCTTTTTGTTGGAAGCACCGTAATGAAAACTGATAATGGGTGCGCTTCCCAAGCAATATCCAAAAAATACAGCGGCAAAAATAAAGTTGACGTACATAATGGCCCCGTAAGCCGCCACCCCATCATCTTGGGCAAATTTCAGCAGTTGAAAGTTGTACAGCATGGTAACCACCGAAGCCGACACGTTGGTCAGCAGTTCGGAAGAACCGTTGGTACAGGCTTTTAGCAAAATTTTACCGCTCCACAAGGGGCGGGTCAACCGTAATAAACTGCGGTTGGGCAATAAAAAGTAGAGAAAGGGTGTTGTTCCCCCGATCAATTGACTTAACGCGGTAGCTAAGGCGGCCCCTTCGATTCCCCAACCCCATTGCCCCACAAATAAAAAGTCAAGAACAATGTTGGTGATGCCTGCCAAAATGGTGACGTATAACCCCATTTTTTGCTTTTCTGCGGCAATAAAAAAGGTTTGAAACACGTTTTGCAACATGAAAAAGGTGTTGGCAATTAAAATAATACGGGCGTAGTTAATGGCTTCGGTGAGCATGGTACCGCTTGCTCCCAACAAAACGGCAAGGGGCTTTAAAAACAGCAGGCTGACTACCGTTAATCCCACACCGCCGATCACGACGGTGTAAATCATGAGGGAAAAGATCCGATTGGCTTTGGTATGGTCGCCTTCCCCTAAGGTTTTGGCAACGATTGCCGTACCGCCGGCACCGATCATGAAGCCCATAGCCCCTACGACGATTAAGACAGGCATCATAAGATTGACCGCCGCAAAAGAAGTTTTGCCCACGTAGTTGGACACAAAATACCCGTCAACTACGCTGTAGATCGAGGTGCAGATCATCATTAAAATAGAGGGGGTAACAAACCGCATAAGTTTGGGGTAGGTAAAATGATCGGACAATTGAACCCGCATGGCAAACGCTCCTTTCTCTTGGGGTGCTTTGCTATTGTATAGGAAGCACGCGGGAATGTCAAGAAAATGTTAAAACACCCACCCTCAAACAAGAGGAGTGGGTGTTGCGAAATCGAGAGATCGACGGGTTATTTGTTGGTTTCGGTATTACCGTGGTTGTCGGTAGTGTCGGAAATTTCGGTATCGGAAACCGCGATGGTAAAGGAGTAGGTTTTGCCTTGGTGTTCGTTGCCGGCTTCTTCTTTCATTTTTACAATTAAGTGAAACGGTACGGTTTCCCCGGGCAGCAGTACGTTGGTACCGTTGGCACCGTAGACCGTAAATCGCCCTTGCTCCATCAGCTCTGCCAAGGTGCCAAGATAGGTGCCGTTGATGGATTCGGTGCCGTTTGCCGTATTGCTCTCGCTATATACGCCGCTGTAAACGTCCAGCATTTTTGCTATGTCGTCGTTACCGATGTTGGCAACAGAAAGGGTGTATTTCACCGCACGGGGGCCAACGTTGGTCAATTGTTGGTCAACAGCTACCACGTGTCCCGGTTCCCAAGCGGCGGCAATCGGAAATTTTGCTTCTTGCAGCAGATTGGTTTTGGAATCGACAGCCATGACGTGGGCACCGTCGAACATGGCAAAGGCAACGGTAGCATTGGCAAAGTTGTGATCGGCTTTCACGGCATTGCCCGTAACCGTAACCGAAAGAGAATCGGGATCTAATTGGTTGATTTCGGTTTCGGTAACGTCACCACGCATGGCGAACCCCGCCAAGCCGAAGGGGGTGATCTCACCCGGTTGCAAGGGGTCTGTGTAGGTAATGAAATAGGTTGCGGTGGTGGCGGTAAGATTGGTAGTGACAACGTATTCGGGGGACGTGTTGTAGGTTAGCGTTAGCAATTGATCAAACGTAGCGGGAAGGGTTACCACAAATCGTACGTAGGCGGGTGTGGTACCAACGTTTTCAAGATAGGTGTATTTGGCAATGGTCATACCCGGCAAAAGGTTGGCGTTTTGTGCTACGTAATGACGGTATGCTTCATTGTCGGCAACGATCTTGCTTTTCGAGGCGATGGGGGATTGGTACAGATTTTGGCTTTCGTACAGTTTGATCGAAACGTCGTTGGAGTCGGTGGTTACCGTGGGTTGGTCATAGGGGACGGTGGCCGCAGAAGGGGAAGAAGGCAATTTGGCAGTGTTGTCTTCGGCAGGCTTGACGGTTTCGTTGTTACTGCACCCGGTCAATACCGGGGTGAGACAAAGGCATAAAACGATATATAGAAACAAAAACGTTCGCTTCATCTTGGTCATCTCTCCTTTGGGGAAGAAACTTTCTCGTATCATTTTACTAAAAAACGCACCAAAAATCAAGTTACAAAGCTGTAACCTTTTCAAGCGGGAGAACGATGGCGTGAAATGAGCAGTGTGGCAAGTAAAAAACAACCGAGGACAATGGAATCGTCCTCGGTTGTTTTGGTGTGGTTTGCTTGACGTATTTATAGGTTCTGATCATAGGTAGAATTGCCAAATCCGTCAGATTCATAGGGGATTTGGGTAGCGGTAATAGTAATGTCGAACGTGATTTCGGCCGCCTTGTATTCGTTGCCTGCTTCTTCAACCATGTGGATCATCAGTTCGACCGCTTTGGACTCGCCGGGCAGCAAAACACCGTTGTCTTTAATGTCGAAAGAATCAGCGTCGATCAGATCCTGCAAAGTGCCCAAGAAGTTGGCGGGAACCATGTCATCGGCAGTAGTGCCAACATAAACTTCCAAAACGTCAGCAAGGTTAGCATCGCCTTCTCGTTGTACGTTAGCAATAGAGAAACGATATTTCAGTGCTAAATCACCAACGTTTTTCAAAGTGGTAGCGGCGGCTTTACTGTAGCCGGGTTCCCACAGTTCGGAAATGCTGAACAATTTGGTGTCGGAATTGAGTTCCGTGTCCAAGGTGCCGGCTTGGATGCTTGAACCGCTGAGGGTTTTCTTAAGACCTAACGCATTTGCCGCCTCTTTTGCAGCATCCTCGAAACTAACGCCTTGAGTTTGGATCCCAACGGCCTCAACCAATATGGATCGACCTTGTAATTGTGAAAGTGAGGCATCACTACGGACAGTAAACGATTCAAACACCACTATGTCGTTACCTCCGGCGACAGTAATCGGGCGAGTGCCTATGCCGGTATAGGTATAAAAATCATGATAGCCATTTACCAATTGCCATCCGTTCAGTTGCAACGGTTCTATTATATCGCTCAATTGATTTTCAATTTTTACAAACAACCAAGCATCATCGCTGTCTGCGCTGATATGGATCGTGGGATCTTTGATGTAAGTTGTGCCGGGTGTGAGTTTGTAGGTGTTGTTGAGGGTTCGGTTGGAAGCATCGGTGACATAGTTGCCGTAAGGGTCTACCTTGGCTTCGTCTAATGTGATGCTTACGTTGCCAATGGTAAACGTATTGGTCGGTTTCGGTTCAGGATTGGTAAGGTGAGATAGTGTTGCGTAAGTGGCACATCCGGTAAAAACTGTTACTATACATACCATGATAAATACAGTGGCAATAATACGAGATAGTTTCATTGTATGATCTCCTTTTTTTATTTTCTGCCATTATTCTACGAAAGCAATTGGAAAAAATCAAGTTACAAAGCTGTAACCTTGGGTTACAGTTTTGTAACCTTTTTTCTAAAAAAGAAATCGCCCTTACGAGAGTATTGTAAGGGCGAGAAAAAGAGTGGTTTTGTTTTTAACGGGGGTTTAGGGTTTTACGGCGTACAGATTGATGTCAAAAGAACATTGCACGGGGCCGTTGGCACTTTTATATTCATTGCCTGCGGTTTCGTCCATAACAAAGGTAAGTTCTAATTTTCGCTCGAAAACTCCGTTTAAATCTCCGGGAACTTGATCGGCAATTTCTTCTCCGGTCATAAATATGTAATCCACCAGGCGCACGGTATCCAGCGCGCTTGATTTTTGGGTTAGTTCGGCTAAGGTGCCCAAATAATTGGCGGTGGTCAACTCTTGCGAGGCAGAGGTGTCGTACACTTTCAATACTTGGGTAAAATCGCTTGCTGAATTATGCTTTAAGTTGGTTAAGGTGAAGGTGTGAAATATGCCTTCGTCTCCCGTGTTTTTAAAGGATACCGCTACCTTTTGGGAAAGACCCGGTTCAAAGGTACCGCTAAAGGAGGTTAGCTTTACGGATTGCCGTTGGTCTATGTCAAGCTCTACTGTTTGAGAACCGTCGCGGTATTCTATGGTGGTGTCGGTAGAGGAACAGCCGGTAAACAATAATACACAACACATCAACAATATGCCAAGAGGGAAAATGGATTTTTTCATGGTAAAAACTCCTTTGATAATAAGAATCGGCAATCGCAAGGACAAACGCAACACGATTCCCGCTTATGTAATTATACTCAATATATGAGTATTTGTCAATACTCATATTCTGAGTGTATTACAATGCAGGCAGATTAAAGAATGGAGTGTGTGACATGGACTATCGCAGTCGAATGCGAGCCCTACGCGAAGACAACGATTATACACAAGCACAACTCGGGCATCTGCTAAACAAATCACAGCAGGGGTATAATCACATTGAAACCGGAAGGGCAGAACTAAAAATTGAAGATTTGGTAAAATTGTGTCGATTTTATAATGTGTCGGCCGATTATTTTATTGGCTTGACCGACAAGCCATAAACAAAAATATAAAAGCAACCGCAGACATCACTCAATGTCTGCGGTTGCTTTATATTATAAAATTATGGTTGTAATCTTGTTGCCTATCGTACGGTGGTTGCCGTGGAACAACATACTCTAATGCATCAACAGGTAGGCGAAGTAGGCGGCATAGCACAGCAACATAGCCGCACCACCCCAGCGGGTGAGCTTTTTCTTGGGAAATACACAAATCCACAACAAAATGCCTGCTCCTGCGGCAATCAAACAATCTTTAATAAAGCCATAATCAAAAGTCACGGGCACAATTAAAGCCGAGATACCCAGTACAAACAAAATGTTAAAAATGTTACTGCCTACAATATTGCCAATGGCGATATCGGCTTTGCCTTTTTTGGCAGCCACCACCGAGGTAACCAATTCGGGTAACGAAGTACCCAAGGCAACCACTGTAAGGCCAATAAATTTGTCACTGAGTTTTGCGATTTGGGCAATTTTTGTGGCGGCATCAATGGTGATGTCACTTCCCCAAACCACCAAACCCAATCCTACCACCATCATAAGCAACAGTCGCCAAAGGGGGACAGAGGCAGATTCGATTTTTTCGGCTTGCATTTGGCCTTTTTTCACCATAACAAACATATACAGCAAATACAAAGCAAAGCAACCCAAAAAAACAATCCCTTCCCACAGGGTGATTGAGTTACCCGTCATACCCAAACCCAACAACAAGAAGGTGGCTCCCAACATAATGGGGATTTCGTAACGAATGGTGGTTTTGGCAACGGCAATAGAGGTAATTACCGCTGAAATGCCTAAAATAATCAGTACGTTTAAAATGTTGCTGCCCACCACGTTACCAACCGAAACATCGGCATTGCCTTTCAGGGCGGCGGTAATACTTACCGCGGTTTCGGGGGCGCTGGTACCCATGGCTACAATGGTAAGACCGATTACCAGTTGGGGAATGCCGAATTTGTCGGCAATACCCGAAGCGCCTTCTACAAACCAGTCGGCACCCTTGACCAGTAACACAAAGCCAACGGCTAACAGCAGCAACTGAAATACGAGAGTCATGTTTTTTCCTCCTATTGTAAGGCGATTGCCTTGCGTTTACAAGCTTCCTTACATTTACCGCAGGCGGTGCATTTACTGGAGTCGATGGTGGCGCAGAAATTTTCTATTGCTACAGCACCTTGCTCGCAGGCTTTTACACACAAACCGCAACCAATGCAAGAGGTTTTACAAATTTTTACACAAGCGGCACCTTTTAGGTGACTGCGACACCGCACGGTATAGGTGGCACCGCATTCTTCCAAGGAGATTAGATTTTTTGGGCACGATTCCACACACATACCGCATCCTTTACACAATTCTTTGTGCACCACAGGAGACCCGTGTTCCATGGTAATGGCTTCAAACGGGCAAAATTTACGGCAGTCTCCCAAACCAATACAACCGTCGGGACAAGCGTTGTCACCGCCGTACAGTTGTTTGGCGGTACGACAACTTTTGGTGCCGTGATAATTCATTTTGGTTTCGGCGTTGTTGTCTTGCCGACCAATGCAATGAATCACCGCTATTTTTCGCTTGGAAGAATCGGCTTCTACCCCAAGCAGGGCGGCGATTTGTTTGGTTACGTCGGCACCGCCGGGAGCACACAAACCCGATTGCGTGGTTTCCCCTTCGGCAAGGGCGGCGGCATATCCGTCACACCCCGTAAATCCGCAGGCACCGCAATTGGCACCGGGTAAGCATTCACGGATTTTTTCATAGGTTTCGTTGGTAGGTACTGCCATAAGGGCAGAAGCGATTGCCAAACCTGCCCCCGCAATTAAACCAATACCGCCGATGATGAGGATGGGAAGCAAAATTTCAGTCATGTCATTATCCTCCAATCAAACCATTGGCAATGCCCGAAAATCCCATAAATGAAAGGGAAACAATCGCGGCGGCAATCAAGGTGATGGGCAGTCCTTGCAAAAACTTGGGAATATCGCAAGATTCCAACCGCTCACGCACCCCTGCAAACAGTACCATGGCCACCAAAAAGCCAATGCCCGAGCCAAACGCATTAACCAATGCAATGCCGTAAGAATACCCCTTGGTAAAGTGGAGCAAAGTAACCCCCAACACGGCACAGTTGGTGGTGATTAAAGGCAAATAAATACCCAACGCTTTGTACAACGAAGGAATGTATTTTTTCAGCACGATTTCCACCAATTGTACCAAAGCGGCAATGATTAAAATAAATGCAATGGTTTGTAAATACCCTAAGTTGTTGGGCTCCAACACATAAGCAAACAAGGGGTAGGTGACGGCGGTGGCAAGCACCATAACAAAAATAACCGCTACACTCATACCTACGGCGGTGTTAAGCCGTTTAGACACACCCAAAAAGGGACAAATGCCCAAAAATTGGCTGAGAACAAAGTTTTCGGCAAAGATTGATAACACCAAAACGCCTAACATATAGCTCATTGTCCCTCACCTCCCGCTTGGTTTTCTTGGGGAGCGGGTTGGTCGCAACCGCTACAATTCCCGTGATTGGGGCAACCGTCGCAACCCACCGATTTCACCGGTTTTTTGCCCATTTTTTGTGCAATGGCATTGGCGGCGGCAATTAACATACCAAATACAAAAAATCCACCGGGTGCCATAATGAAAATGAGCATGGGCTCTTGAATTACCGACATGCCAAGCAATGTGCCCGCACCCAACAATTCACGAATACCGCCCATTAAGGTAAGTGCCAACGTAAAGCCAACCCCCATACCCAATCCGTCTACCGCCGAAAGCAGTACGGGGTTTTTGGAAGCAAAGGCTTCGGCACGACCCAAAATAATACAGTTTACTACAATCAAGGGTAAAAAGATACCCAACGATTCGTTGATAGCAGGCAAAAAGGCTTGTACCAACATTTGCACAATGGTAACAAATCCCGCAATGATGGTGATATAAGCGGGAATGCGTACTTTGGCGGGAATTACCTTTCGCAGCAGCGATACCGCCACGTTAGAGCAAATCAAAACCAACGTAGCAGCGGCACCCATACCTATGCCGTTGGCAAGTGAGGTGGTTACCGCCAATGAAGGGCAGGTGCCCAAACACAACCGCAAAACGGGGTTTTCTGTAATAATACCTTTGGTAAAGGTTTGGGTATATTTTTGATTCATTGTGCCACCCCTTTCGCCAAATGTTGTTGCATACGTTCAATTGCCATGTCTACCGCTTTTTGTACCCCTTTAGAAGAAATGGTGGCACCGGTTATGGCATCGGTCGCTTCGCCTGTTTGGGTTATACCCACAAATTGCTTTTGAAATACTTGGTCGGTGCCAACCTTTTGCCCAATACCGGGACTTTCGTCGGCACAGTCAATGATATTTACACCCATTACCCGACCTGTGATATCAAAGGCAGTCATCACCTGAATATAATCTTTGTAGCCCATGGCTTGGGTTATGGCAATATACCCTGCCTCTTTGCCGCCGACTTTTGCGGAATAAAAGGAGCGTTCCCCGGACAGATCGGTATATTCGCCGTTGGGAATCAATTGTTTCATAGCGGTTTCCACCGCTTGTTGTTTTTGCAGGGCAATGGTGTCTTTGGTGAAATAATTGGTAACGCTCAAGGCGGCGGTGACCACGACACATATGAGAACCAAAATTAGGGTAGGGCGGAGAAGATCTTTTATTTTCATGCCGATTTCTCCTTTTTCTCTTTGATATAGCCAAAGGGCTTGGGAGTGGTCAATCGTTCAATGTGGGGTACCAAAATATTCATGAGTACTATGGCAATGGACACCCCTTCGGGCATGCCGCCCCACAAACGGATGACTGCGGTGATTAAGCCGCAACCGATGGCGTAAACGATCTTTCCCTTAAAATTGATGGGACAGGTGGTATAGTCGGTTGCCATATAGACCGCCCCCAAAACCAAACCGCCCGACATAAGATTGTAATAGGGGTTTTGACCAAAAAGCCAGGTGATGCCGACCGTAGTTCCCATAAATAACAGGGGAATTACGGGGGAAATTACCTTACGGAAGCACAAATAAGCAAAGCCAATCAGCAAAGCGGCAATGCAGGTTTCTCCCAAACTACCGGGACGAATCCCCAAAAACATGGACAAGGGATCGTAGTCGGTGGTTTTGGTAAACATTTCGGTCAAAGAGGGAATCGACCCGTCGGACAATTGGCTCAACGGAGAGGCAGAGGTGACGGCGTCGGCTTGGTTCATGATTGCCAAGGGATTGGGCCAACGGCTGACCGACATATATTGGGGGAAAGAGACCATTAAGGTGATGCGACCGACAATGGCGGGGTTAACAAAGTTCTGACCGATTCCGCCGAAAAATTGTTTGACCACAACGATTGCCACAAAAGCACCGATCACAGGTAACCACATGGGCACGTTGGAAGGAAGATTAAAGGCCAGCAACACCCCTGTAACCACAGCGGACAGATCGCCCAAGGAGTTGGGACGTTTCAGCAAACGGCGGGTAACGTATTCAAACAGCATACAAGAAACGACCGAAATCAAAATCAGCCACAAACTGCGCTGCCCAAACAGTACCACCGACATAATACCGGCGGGTACCAAGGCAATCAAAACGTCTGCCATAATGGTGCCGGTGGTGTTACCGCTATGAAAATGAGGAGAGGCGGATACGGTAAATTTGGTTGGCATTTCCATATTAAGTTCTCCCCTTTCGTTCGATTTCTTTTGCCAGTCGCATATATTGCACCAGCGGTCGGTGGGCGGGACAGTTAAAGGCACAACTGCCGCATTCCATGCACACACCTACCCCTACGCGGCGCAGATTTTCAATGTCGTTGGTTTTGGCGAACCGTTCGATCAAGGTGGGCATGAGCGACATGGGACAAGCCGCTACGCATTTTCCGCAACGAATGCACGGCCCTTGGGAAAAAGCGGACAGATCGTTTTCTTGATCAAATAACAAAACGGCATTGGTTTGCTTGACCACGGGAATGTTGGTGGTGTATTGGGCGGAACCCATCATGGGGCCACCCATAATGATCTTGTGAGGTGCTGATTTGAGAGAAACGTGAGCCAGCAGATCTTGCACCAGCATACCCACGGGAACCCAAAAATTTTGGGGCCGTTTTACTGCCCATCCGTCCACCGTGACACGGCGGCGGGTGAGGGGCATACCGGTGTTGATATAGTGTTGCAACACCGCTACCCCCGAAATATTCATGACCGCGCAACCAACCGATGCAGGAAGCGCACCCATGGCAATACGGCGCCCGGTGGCTACTTGCACCAGGACTTTTTCGGCGCCGTGGGGGTAATGAGAGGGCAATTTCATGACGCGAATACGGTTTTGCTCGTCTTGCTGTTCATGGGCGATTGCCACTAATTTTTCTATCGCCTTCGGCTTGTTGTTTTCTATGCCGATAATGACTTGCTTGACCTGTAGGGTACGAAGCAGGGTTTGGATCCCTTGCATGATCAGTTCGCCATCTTCCATACAGGCACGGTAGTCGGAAGTGATGTAGGGCTCGCACTCGGCGGCGTTGATGATCAACGTGTCAATGGGCTGATCTTGGTTGGGTTTTAATTTGATATGGGTGGGAAACCCTGCCCCGCCCAGACCGACCAGACCGCAATCTCGTGCGGCTTTGACCAGATCGTCGGCGGTTTCCACCGTAATGGGATGCAGGTTGGGGTCGTCTTGTTGACACTCATCTACCAAAATGACCACCGTGTCGGCAATACCGCCACCCACACCTGCCATGGGGGTAATCGCTTCCACTACACCGCTTACGCTACTGTGAACAGGAGCGCTGACCGGCGCATCGCTGTCGCCCAGTTTGGTCCCTACGTATACGTGGTCGCCCACCGAGACCGTGGGAAGACAAGGGGCACCAATGTGTTGACGCAAGGGGATGTATACCCGCTCGGGCAAAGGGAGCTTTACCGTTTCTTGCTCGGCGGAAAACTTGTTGTGTACCGGGTGTACACCGCCACGAGCACGGCAAGCGGGTTTTAATAAAATCGGGGATTGGTTTTTGTCTTTTGACATGATTTCAACCTCTCTTTTGGGGAAGTGTCAAATAATTTGCCATGCGGCAGAGGGGAGGGTAGGTCAATTTCAGCAACAAGCCGGTAATGGTGCCGGCAACCACGGCAAACAGCAGTAACAAAGGGTAATAGCTGAGCAAGCCGGGGGTTGCGGTGATTGCCATAGCAACTGCCAATTGGGCGGTATTATGGGTGAGAGCACCTAAAATGCCGGTGGCAATCAGGGAAGCGCGCAGTCGCACGCATACCCACATAACGGTAGCGGAAAGCAGACCGCCGCACAGGCTCATGGCAAAGGCGGTTATTCCGCGGGTGGACAATACGAACATGGATTTGACCAAGGCGACGCCCAACGCGGCAGGACCACCCCAAAAGGTGGCGGTGAACATGACCGCAACGTTGGAAAATCCGGCTTTGGCACCCGGCGGCAAAAAGGGAAGGGAGGGCAACAGACCTTCCAAAAAGGAAAGCACCACCGCGGTGGCGGCAAGCAATCCCATAAGGGCGACCTTGCCTGCGGGAGAAAATGATGTGTGTTTCATTTGGTTACCGTCCTAATAGGTCGTAGCATCGTAGGCGGGAGCGGTTCCCTCTACGGCGATGGAACAATGAGCGGGTAAACATACAATGACCTGACCTTGCCGTTCAATGGTACCCGTGTTGCGACAGAGTTGGTCGGGGCAATCGGCCCAAACCACAAAAACGGTGCGATTTTTCACCGCGACGGTCACGTGATGACCGTGTCCCGCGACGGTAACGGTGGTGTCTCTGTCAAGGGGAAGGGTGTGAAGAATTTGGTCGTCTACTCGAACAACGGCGGCTTGGCCGTTATCCTTGGCGGGAATCCACCAAAACAACAGGGCAATCAGCAAAATGCCCAAAATCAGCAAAAAGTCGAATTTCCTCATAAAAGGAGGGGATGAGGGAGTGGAACTTTTCATAAAAAAACGCTACTCCATTTTACAAAATACACTTACATTATATAGGAAACCGTAAAAAATGTCAAGTGGGGCGGGGAAATGGGGGGAGTGTGACGGAATATGCCAAAAAATGGCAACAAAGGTGGGATCTGTTCCGGATATTGACAAAAGAGGAGGAGAATATTATAATGCAGATATATGATTTTACACATAGCGGATATAGGAACGAATATTGGCTTTTTTGAGAAAAGGGGATTTTTATGAACACCTTGCACTTTAAATATGCGGTAGAAGTCGCCAAAACCGGCTCGATTACGCAGGCGGCCGAAAATCTGTACATGGCACAGCCCAACCTGTCAAAAGCAATTAAGGAATTGGAAGAGACGCTGGGAATTACGGTGTTTCGGCGTACCTCAAAAGGGGTTGCTCCCACCGAAAAAGGAGAACAATTTTTGGTGTACGCCAAGCGGATTTTGGCACAGTTGGAACGCATGGAAGGACTGCAAAATCCACAAAGCGAGGACTGTCGCAAATTCAGCATTTGTGTGCCGGCAGGCAGTTATATTTCCCATGCCATCACCGGATTTGTGAAGGGTTTGGGCAGTGAAAAGGACTTGGATATTCGGGTGAGAGAAAGCAGTTCTTTGGACACGGTTCACAGCGTTGCCAATGGAGAATTTAATTTGGGAATCGTGCGGATTCCCAGCCATTACGACCATTATTATCAAGCCTATTTCAAGGAAAAAGACCTTACGGGACAACTGATTTGGGAGTATGAATAC
>JAFYMD010000197.1 GCA_017556785.1 Clostridia bacterium
ATAACACCAACCGCGAAGGATTACAAAATCCACGCCAGCGGCTTTCACTTGATTCCAATTGATCGTACCTTGCCACTGAGAAACGTCTATGCCCCACAACGTGTCTGCCGCAACCACGGGTTGTACCGATAAACAAGCCAATACAGTAAGTATGGTTACAAGTGACAAGAATAAGGCAATGATTTTCTTCATAAAAGGTAGACTCCCAGATAGATATAATTGTGCTAATAGATTGTACCATAAACCTTGGTAATTGTCAATAGAAAACCTTAAAAACACCTTCAATTTTCTTAGTTTTTTTGTGCAAATGTTTCGAATATCGACAAAAAACCATATATATAACGCAGACAATATAAAAGCACACAATATATGGTTAAATTTGTTTTTTTGAAAATATTAAATGATTCTGTTTATACTAAAAAAAGCCGCCTTCTTTTGCAGAAGGCGGCAAAACGGATCAACCAAACAAAGCACGATAATAATCGTTTTCAAGTGTCCATTTACAATACCGTATTTTATTACGAACTATGGTTTTTACCGTATCAATATAATCATCCGGCAAAGAAACCGAAGGGTCATTGGGAACAAATTTGCCTGAAGAAGCAAAGTAGGTGCCGTGTTCGGTTTTCCAATCATAGTTGGTATTATAGACCAAAGCAGGTGCGTCGGAAAACACGTCTCGTCCGGGGAACAGCCGTGAGTCAAACTCGGTTCCGAACAAATTGGACAAGGTTGGCAAAATGTCAAGACTAAAGGTGGGCGTGTCGACCACAATGGGTTGCTCTTTTTCCAAGGAACCGCACCACAAAATCAGGCGGTTGCGGTCACGCTGAAAATAGTTGTTGACCTCTTGCCCAAACAATTCAGACAAATAGGGCAAATCACCCAAACTACCGTCATCGTCCAAACCATAGGGGAAGTGGTCGGCAGAAATACAAATCACCGTGTCGTCGGCTATCCCCTTTTTCTCAAGTTCATCTACCAAATGTGTCAAAGCGGCTTCAAACTCCAAATTGGCGGCTATATAACCCTTGACCGGGTCAGAATAAGGTAGGTCTTTTACCTTGTCCCAATGTCTGGAGGTCATCATATTTCCGCTACGGTCGTAGTTACTGTGGCCACTGACCGACATATAGTAAACGTTGAAGGGTTGCTTGTCGATATAGGTAGGCAACGTACCTGCCACCATTTCCAAATCGCTTTGGGGCCACGTTTTACGCACGTACTGTTCCATGCCGTTACCGTACCCCATAAATCCGTCGGAATACCCTAAATTTACGTGGGTTTTGTCACGATCGTAGTAGGTGTAGGTGTTGTTATGATAAGCTTTGCCGTAGTAGCCCAAACGATCCAACTGACTACCCATGGTAAAATAATTGAGGTTGTCGGCCGTTTCTTTAAAAGAAGAACCGCCGGATGTTGGCAACATGCCAAATATATTTTGATATTCGCCGCCTGTTGTGCCTGCGCTGTCAGGTTGGTAGTAGTCGGTAAAGTTGATCCCCTTAGTTGCCAACCGATACAAGGTGGGGGTTAATTCGGGACTGATCACCGCACCGGTAAAGGCTTCGGCACTAATAAATATTAGGTTTTTTCCTTTAAACATGCCTGTATATTTATTTTTGCGAGATGCCGTTTGCAAACTGACGTACTCGTTTAAATCTTTTATACGATCCGAACCACCGCTTAGGTTCAAATTCATTTGGTTATAACCGTATTCTATGGACTCGTCACTTGGCTTGTCGGCACCGGGTACAGTAGGCACGACCATGCTACCCGGTGTTTCAAACGCATCATCGGAATCGCCAAAAATCACCGATTCCATATCTAACTGCAAACCGGAATATAAACCGAAGGTTTCCACCGCGCCTTGGAAGTTATATTGATTGGTATAGGTTAAAGAATGCACATCATTTACCATAACAAGCAAAACACTAAGCAGGTACAACACTACCATAGCCCCTGCCGCTACGCACCGTGTAACCAAGGTGGCACGCAAGGTCTGCAAATAGCGTTTTTTAAACACCAAGAACAAGGTAATAGGAACCGCAAACAAAATAATATGGAAAATGCCGTCAAAGCAAAAAATCAAATCGAACATTTCGCCATAGTAGTCCCCTACCGCGTCGCCCGCGCTACCAAAAATCATGGCAACGTCATAAAACTGTTTGAACTGACGATAAATGAAAAATTCAACAATGTATGGCGCCGCCGACAAAACGATCAACGTTCCCGTGACAATACGATTGAATTTGTCGCTTTTGGTAGCGGTTGACAACAAATAGCCGATGCCACCATAAGCAACAGAAAACAAAAGCAAATAGATCAAATCTACCCGAAACAGACCGCCCGTGGTTGACAGGCGAAAAACAATTTCATAATATAAAACAACCAATGGAAACAATGCCATATATTGCCACGGATGACGCCGATTATTTTGAATCATTTCTGCTTGCATACTATCGCACCCTCGATAATTCGACAAATTTAGATAATAATATCATTATAGAACATCATTTTATTTTGTCAATGTTATTCCAAAAAATAAATTAGAAAAATTTTGGCAATGCATTTTTATAGAACGGCAAACGCTTGACACAGAAATACAAATCCTTTATAATCAATCAAAGATAGGAGTGTGACGAATGAAGGCAATTGAAACTGTTGGTTTAACCAAACGCTACGGCTCTGCTCGCGGAATTGAACAAGTAAATTTGTGCGTTGAACAGGGCGATTTTTTGGGGTTTATCGGCCCAAACGGTGCAGGAAAAAGTACCACGATTCGTCTTTTGTTGGGATTGTTACAACCGACCGAGGGAAAAGCAACCGTGTTGGGATATGACGTGAGCAAAGATTCTACCAAAATGCTGTCTCAAATTGGATATTTGCCGTCGGAAATCAATTTATACGGGCGGATGAAGGTCAAGGACGTTATAAAGTTTTCTGCTAACCTTCGCAACATGGACTGCACGCAAGAAGCGGCACGATTGTGTGAACGACTGCAACTGGACACCGAGCGAAAAATCAATGAGCTTTCCCTTGGTAACCGAAAAAAAGTCGGTATGGTTTGCGCTTTGCAACACAAACCCGCCTTGTACATTATGGATGAGCCAACCAGCGGTTTGGATCCTTTGATGCAACGTGAATTTTATCAAATCATGCAAGAGCGCAACAACGAAGGCGCTACCGTATTTTTATCGTCACACGCTTTGTCGGAAGTTGAAAAGCATTGCACACACGCGGCAGTTATAAGCAACGGAAGGTTGCTCGCTTGTGACAGCATAGAGCATTTCGGACACACAGGCGCCAAACAGGTCTGCTTACGCGGTGTGCGTTCTCCCCTTTGCTTTGAGCACATTTACGACGTAAAAACCGACGGCTCGACCGTATCGTTTTTATACCGTGGAAACGTCAACCAATTGCTACTTGAACTGCGCAACTGTCAATTTGACGATTTAACGATTTCCGACACCGATTTGGAAGACGTATTTATCCAATTTTATCAAAAGGAGGATGAATAACGTGCATTTGTTGAAATTAGATTTGAAACTGTCCCGCTTGTCACTGATTATTTGGACGGCGGCATTGTCTTCGGTAATGGCAATTTGCGTATTGATTTATCCTATTATGGAACAATCTATGGCGCAATTGGGTGAAATGTTTGCCGATATGCAGGTCGATATGGAAAGTATTTACGGAAACTTTATGAAATACTTTGCTTCGGAATTTTCTGCAGAATTCGGACTTGGTGCCACCTTATTTGCGGCCATTACCGGAATTCGTATGTTAAGCAAAGAAGAAAGTAGTCGCACAGCAGAATTTTTGTTGACACACCCGATCTCTCGAAAACGGGTGGTAACCGAAAAACTTCTTTCTCTGGTAATATCGTTGACTGTTTTAAACGTAGTCGTTTTGCTGGTTGTATTGGGTTGTTGCTTCGCGATTGGAGCAACCTTTGAGTTTGGCACCATGTTACAATTGTTCTTGCTGTATTTTATGTTACAACTACAAATCGGTGCCATGACGTTTGGGCTTTCGTCCCTGCTACGCCGAGGCGGAATCGGGATTGGTTTAGGAATGTCGGTTGGATTGTATTTTTTAGATATTATCGCTTCTCTTACCGAAGAAACCGAGTTTTTAAAATATTTTACGCCTTTTGGATATGCCAACGGAACGGCACTTGTAAACGGAGAGTCAATAGAATTCACCAAATTATTTATTGGGATTTTGTTAACGGCAGGCGGCTTTTTACTGGCGTATTTGCGTTACCCCAAAAAAGATATTCATTAATAACAATAACAAAAAAACGGAGTCGAACTGACTCCGTTTTTTTGTTTACACCGATTGAATTAGTTGGTATAGTTGTCGAAATACCCTTGAACCAACACAACGGGGGTACCTTTGTCACCCGAGCCGCTGGTCAAGTCACACAAAGAACCGATCAAGTCGGTCAATTGACGAGGCGTCGTGCCTTGAGAAGCCATATTCCCCACCAAATTATCTTTCTTTTGACGAATGCTGGCAGAAATCGCTTCTTTTAACTCGTTGCCCGACAAATCTTTGAAATCGTTGTCGGCCAAGTATTTCAATTTCAGTTCGTTGGGAGTACCGATCAAACCATCGGTATATGCAGGCGAAACCACCGGGTCTGCCAATTCCCAAATTTTACCTTGAGGATCTTTGAACGCACCGTCACCGTATACCATAACTTCAACATGCTTGCCGGTAGCATCGAATATGCGTTTTTGAATATCAAGCACCAATGCTTTGCATTCACGCGGGAACAATTTAACGGTATCTTCGGTGGATTTGTTAGAACCCAACAAACCGTAATTTTCGTTGCAACCACCGGTAATGGGTTGATTTAAGATATCGTCCAACCCACAAACCACTTTGGCGCCTGCCGCTTTTAAGATACGTTTGGTACGAGCACGAGTATGAATATCACAAGTTAAAACACAGTCGGTATAGTTCAAAATCGTTTTGGCTTGGTTAGCAAAAACAATTTCAACTTCAGCACCACATTCTTTGATCAATTCACCGTAATACTCAACGTAGTCCACGCCTGTGAATTCGTGACGATTTTCGCCAAATAATTCACGGTATTTTTCCAAAGAAAGTACATCAGAGTAAGGATTGATCCCTGCTTCGTCCAGTTTGTCTAAGCTTACAAGCTCATTTCCAACCTCGTCCGAGGGATAACTAATCATCAAAACAATCTTTTTCGCGCCCATGGCAATCCCTTTTAAGCAGATTGCAAAACGGTTACGAGACAAAATGGGGAAAATAACCCCAATCGTTTCGCCACCCAGCTTGTTGCGAACATCGGTAGCAATATCTTCAATAGAAGCATAGTTTCCTTGGGCACGTGCTACAATGGATTCGGTAATGGAAATTACATCGCGGTCACGAAGTTCGAAGCCCTCGCTGTTAGCGGCAGCGATCACGCTGTCGGAAACAATAGCAGCCAAGTCGTCGCCCTGACGAATAATGGGACAACGAATACCGCGAGAAACAGTACCTACCAAACGAATGTTATCAGACATGTTTTGTTCGTCCTTTCATAATTGCTCATAACAGAGCGTCATGAGCAAGAAAAATATACATAATTTCACTTACTGAGATAGTATACTGCGTTTTGACATATTTTGCAAGAAAAACTTTTTATGTTTTAAAAGTTTTTTACGAAACAATCTCATAAGGCCAATCATTAATACCACCAAATTCAACAATATTGGTATACCCCATATCTACCAATGATTGAGCCGCAATTTTACTGCGACGACCGCTGCGGCAATAAATCAAAATCAATCGATCTTTTTGCGGCAATACAACATCGGCTTTTTGTGGAATTTCATCATAGGGAATTAATACCGCGCCCGCTATATGTCCCTCGTCGTACTCTTGTACAGTGCGCACATCCAGTAAAACATAATCGTCAGTACTGTCCATTATTTCTTTGGCTTCTTGAACATTGATTTGACGATATTTTATTGGTATTGCGGAATCGGATTTCTGCTTTACACAACCGAGTAAACCAAAGGATAATACAACGCATAGAACAACTAAAATATATCTCATAATACTTTCTCCTTTTCGTTGTGAATTTTCTTTGTCAAGTCCTTGTAAACCGTGAGGCGCATGGTAACGTAACAAGCAACCGATCCGATTACGTTAGATATCGGCTCCGCCACAAAAACGCCTGCAACACCCAATCCCATATGCGGTAAAATCAACGTAAGCGGTACCACAATAATCGCTTTACGCAGCAAGGAAAAAATGATAGCATGTTTGGCGTCTCCCACCGCTTGAAAAGTAGATTGGCCTGCAAATTGCAATGCCATAAACACAAAACCAAAGAAATATATATGTAACATTTTGATTCCTTCATTTGCCAATTGCGGATCATCCGAAAACAAATCAAACCAAAAGCGCGGGAACACAAAAACTACCGCCCAAGCAAGCAACGTATAAACAACACCTACTGCCGTGTTGAAGCGAATACCGGCACGAACACGTTCGTATCGCTTTGCACCATAGTTGTAACCAATTACCGGTTGAGCACCTGTTACGATCCCGCTAACAGGCAACATAAGGATCTCACGAATCGAATTGACGACCGTCATAATACCAACGTACAACTCACCACCGAAAATCTGCAAGGTTGTATTGCAAGCAACTTGCACCAAGCAGGTTGTTCCTTGCATAACAAAATTAGACGTCCCCATTTTTAGAATAGCTTTTGTTGTCGCCCAATCAAGCCGACAATTTTTTAAACGCAAAGGAATGAGGGCACGTTTACTAAATAAAAACAACATGACCCAACCGGCTGAAATCGCTTGACTGATCACAGTTGCCAAAGCTGCACCGCGAACACCCAAATCAAAGACAAATATGAACACCGGATCCAGCGCTAAATTCATCAATGCGCCCAGCATGATTGACATCATTCCTATTTTTGGAAACCCTTGCGCATTGATATAGCCATTCATGCCGGTGGAAATCATGGAAAACAACGTCCCTGTCAAATAAACGGTTAAGTATTCCTCGGCAAATTTATACGACGTCTCCCCTGCCCCAAAGGCAAACAAGATTGGTCGGCAAAACATATAACAAAAAAAGGTCAATATCAGTGATGCGATCATCAACAAAATAAAGGAGTGTTGCATAATACGACTTGCTTTTTGATCATTCCCTTCCCCACGGGCGATAGAAAACAATGGCACTCCCCCATTACCAAACAACGCAGTAAATGCCATAACCAACGTAACCACGGGGAACGTAAGGCCAAGTCCCGTCAAAGCTAAACTGCTTTGAACATCCATATGACCGATGTAGATACGGTCAACAATATTATACAACAAATGAACCAATTGCGCCAACGTCAAGGGAATTGCTTGGGCAACGATTCGACGCCATACCGGACCGAACGAAAAATCGGTATTTTGATTAGATTTCAATAATATCATTGGTCTGTATTCCTTATCTCGTTAAACACATAGTAATTACCATTGATTCGTCTTTTATTTTATAATTATAACACATTCATTGACCACGTTCAAGAACGCAAACCGCAAAAATTGCAGTTAGAAGAATGAACAGTTAATCGTGAAAAAGCAAAATCGACAAGTTTCGAAGAAACTTGTCGATTTTTGGCAGGGGTAGAGGGACTCGAACCCCCGGCACGCGGTTTTGGAGACCGCTGCTCTACCAACTGAGCTACACCCCTATATTGACTTTTCAAAAAAATGGTGGGCCATCGGGGACTCGAACCCAGGACCGACCGGTTATGAGCCGGTTGCTCTAACCAACTGAGCTAATGGCCCACAACAACCACGCTTTTTACAAGCCAATAAAATATAGCACACTTTATTTGTTTTGTCAATACTTTTCTCAAAAGAAAAGTTAAAAAATTATATCGCTTATTCTCCTAACACCAACGCCTTCACATTTCGGTGACAATATACACTCAATACCAAGCCAATACCCAAAAACAAGCAGACAATCGAAGTCCCTCCTGCGCTAAAAAACGGCAACGTAACTCCGATAACCGGCAACACACGCAAACACATACCTAAATTTATCAAGGCTTGTGCCGCAAACATCGTAAAAACGCCAACGCAAAGAATTTTACCCGATTTGTCTCTGGCTCGATTCCCCACCACTAAAATACGAATACAAATAGCCGCGAGCAAAATAATAATGATTAAACAGCCAATATATCCAAGTTCTTCACCGGCAGAGGCGAATATGAAGTCATTGTATCCCAAAGGAATCTTACCGGATTGAACGTAGGGTCCGTTAAATAAGCCATAACCAAACCATCCACCCGATCCGATGGCAGTCTCGCCTCTGGATTGTTGGTAAATAATATCTTCGTACAATTCCGGTTGAAACAGCGCTAAAATTCGTTGTTTCTGATCGTCATTCATAATGAAAAACCAAAACAACGGAACTGCAACCGCAATTGAAACACCCGCCGCAATGAAATAACCGACATGTACTCCGGCTACATACAACATGGCAAGAAAAACACAAGCGATCACCAAAGCACTGCCATCGTCACCTTGTAAATGGATCAACAGTACAGGAATTGCGCCATGAATACACAATAAAGCAACTGTCCGAAATCGATTGATTTTTTTTGGATTCAAACGATTAACATGAGCGGCAAAGCTAATGATAAAACCGATTTTCAGCAATTCAGACGGTTGAATGGATTGGCCAAAAGGAAGTGCAAGCCACGCCTTATCATCTGTACCGGGAGGAGCGTAACCGAATTGAAAGGTAATCAGCACCAATCCTACGGTAAAAAATGCAAACAAGTACCAATACTTAAGCATATTCTTGTAATCGACCAACGAGAACAAAACCGCCACAAACACGCCAAGGGTTAATCCGATCAATTGTACCAAAAAGCGTTGATATCCGCTACTGATAAACGTTGCCGACAATACCAAAACAGCTCCGTACAAAGTTGCAAAAGTACAAAGCATTAGCAAAATCTTGTCGGTTTCTCGAATGTAGTCAGCGACTGATCCTAAAAAACGTCTCATAAAACATATCCCTAAATTCAATATGAATCAATTTTCTTATATTATATGACACAAAGTGCAGAAATTCAAGCAAAAAGTCTTTGCATTTTTTAAAATATGTGATACAATATAGTAAAAATAATAGGAGGTAAGTTCATGACACAGCGTTATATCACCAACAGCCCCGATGAAACTATTCAACTGGGGTCGCGGCTTGCTACCTCCTTATCCAATTCCGTTGTTGCATTTTTCGGCGATTTGGGTGCGGGAAAAACCACCTTCGTTACAGGTATGTGTCAAGGAATTGGTTACAGCGGAGAAACCTCGTCTCCCACTTTTGCAATTGTTCATGAATACATGGGAGGCCGTCTGCCCTTGTACCATTTTGACATGTATCGTGTTGAATCTGTCGATGATTTGTATTCTTGCGGTTTTTATGACTATTTAGACAACGGAATTTTGGCCATAGAATGGAGCGAGAACATCATTGATGCCCTTCCCGACAATGCAATACGGGTACATATAAGTTATGGTGAAAGCGATAACCAAAGAATCGTTGAAATCACCGGGAGGAATATAACGTGATCACACTCGGAATTGATACAACAGCCGTTTCTGCCTCGGTTGCATTGGTAAAAGACGGAAAAATTCTCAGCGAATTTTATACCAATATCGGCTTACAACATAGCCGCACGTTAATGCCCATGATTCAATCTTTACTTTCGTGTTGCGATATGTCTGCCGACCAAATCGATCGTTTTGGTATTACCGCCGGACCCGGTTCTTTTACCGGCGTACGTATTGGAGTAGCCGCGGTTAAAGGTATGGCATTGTCTGCAGACGTGCCCTGTGTTCCTCTTTCCACTTTGGAAGTAATTGCACATAACCTACCGCAAACCGATGCTGTAATTTGTCCGGTAATGGATGCTCGTTGTAACCAGGTGTATAACGCTCTGTTCTCTTGGCAAGACGGTGTTTTAACACGTATGTGTAATGATCGTGCCATAGAAATATATGCGTTGGAAAATGAATTGATCGCTTATAACAAGCCAATCATTTGGGTCGGTGATGGTGCCAATTTATGTTACGCAACTTGCTGCCGACTTCAAAATCATCAATTAGCACCGGAGCACCTACGATTTCAGCATGCAGGGCCGGCGGCATTGTTAGCCGAAAAAAGCGAACACGTTGTTTCTGCCGACCATTTGGCAGTTTCGTATCTTCGCCCTCCGCAAGCAGTTCGCGCAAAAGAAAACCAAATAAATAATATTGATTCGAAAGGATGATACAAATATGAAAATTGCTATTGGATGTGACCATGGCGGAATCGAATTAAAACTCGAAATCGTGAAACACTTGGAAGAACGAGGTTTTGAAATCGTCGATTTCGGCATCAAAGAATACAAATCGGTCAACTATCCCGAAATTGCTCTTCCTCTTGCCAAAGCCGTTGCCAACAAAGAATGTGAACGCGGTATTTTAGTTTGCGGCACGGGTATCGGTATGTCAATGGCCGCTAACAAAGTAAAAGGCATTCGTGCTGCCGTATGTTCCGACCATTTTAGTGCAAAATATACCCGTTTACATAATGATGCAAACATTTTATGCCTGGGCGGCCGTGTTATCGGTCCCGGTGTTGCCAACGAAATGGTTGATTTGTTTATTGATACAGAATACGAAGGTGGTCGTCACGCAACACGGGTACAAATGATCACCGACATCGAAAACGGTAATATGTAATCGTTTCCCACGGGAATGAAAATAGAAAGGATAATCGTATTATGAAAAATCTTATCGTAGTAGACCATCCCTTGGTTCAGCACAAACTGACTTTAATGCGGAACAAAGATACCGGCTCCAAAGAATTCCGTAATTTAGTCAATGAAATCTCTACCCTGCTTGCTTACGAAGCCACCAGAGATCTCCCCTTGGAAAACGTACAAATCGAAACGCCTGTTACCGAGGCTACCGGTAAGGTTGTTTCCGGCTTAAAACAAGTGGTTGTTCCTGTATTGCGTACCGGTTTAGGTTTGGTTGACGGTATGTTGTCGTTATTACCTGCCGCTAAGGTCGGTCATATCGGTATTTACCGTGCAGAAGGCACCCGTGAAGTTGTTGACTATTACAGCAAATTGCCCGAAGACATGCCCGATCGTGAAGTATATATTGTAGACGCTGTATTAGCTACCGGCACCACTGCAATCGATGCTGTTAATCAAATCAAAGCCAAATCTCCCAAAAGAATCAAATTCGTTTGCTTGCTGGCTTCTCCCGAAGGAATTGAAGCCTTCTCCAAGGCACATCCCGACGTAACAATTATTACCGCTGCAGTTGATTTCGGTTTGGTGGATAATCGTTATATTACACCCGGAATCGGTGATGCCGGAGATCGTTTCTTTGGTACTATGTAGTTTAAACTCATAAAAAAACAAATAAAGAAAACCCTCTTTGGTAATAAACCAAAGAGGGTTTTCTTTTGCGAAAGATTACCTAAACGGAGCAGGAATGAGGGTAAGAAAGCCTAAAAGTACACCATTATTATCTGTATTTTACAATATTCTTTTTGAAATATTATTTATTAAAGGGTGCTTATATAATTGGCTAGAGAGTTTGAGTTGATGTTTGAGTTTTCTTCAAAATAGGTCAATAGTCGAATTAAAAAATCACCCAAACCATGAGGGTTGTTTTCCAACAGATCATCAACCTTTATATTGAAATTAACTTCGCACTGTGTGCCGTTGTCGCAATCGTGTTGAAAGATTTTATCGTATGCTGCATGATATAGTGATAACCATGACTTTTCTAATATTGGGAACTGCCTTTCCCACTCGATGAAAACTTTAGTCTTTTCTGTAAATTCCTCAGAGGTTAAATTGTTCATAGTGATGGTAATATAATATTCTCGACATAAAGTTTCGATCATTGAGAATGTAAAGTCAAGTAAACCATTCGTTTTTACATTGATGCTTAGTTTTATTACTTCATCTAAACAACTATATGTGAATTGATTAAATTCTTTTTTTAAAACTCGTTGTATGCCATGGGAAATTTCCGCAATATCTTGTGTAGTAATATATTCTCCCCCACCGGCGCCCCAGCCTTCCTTGTCTTCTTGTCTGTAAGATAGTTCCAAAACATTAATATTATTCTTAATATTATCTCGACGATTATTTCCCCATAAATCTCGTTCGCCAGGCTTAAAACAGATATATTTATTATCGTCTTCTATAATAAAATGGTCATCCAAGGTCATTTTCTCATCTCCTTTTTGTTGTTACTACCATTATACTTAACATTGTGTCCTAAAAAACGGACAGTTTCTTTATCATTCTCATTGTACTATAATAGCTACACATAGTAAAAAAGTACTAAAAAATCAAAGTTATTAATGATGTATCGCCGCAGGCGATATGATATACGTCTAACGCCGCATGATATATTTGCACTGCAAATATGATGTAATATCCGTTCCCTTCATACGCGAAGCGTATATCATCTGCAAAGCAGATATCATAGCATCAGCTATATCATCCGTGATTGTAGGGAACGGATATCATTGTAAAAACCTCTTTTGTCAGGTAGACACACGAGGTTTTTTACATGGCGGAGAAGGTGGGATTCGAACCCACGCGGGGTTTCCCCCAAACGGTTTTCAAGACCGCCTCGTTATGACCACTTCGATACTTCTCCGTACCACACGTGCTTACACAATATATCACATATAAATATAATTGTCAATGGTTAATTGTTGATTTTCTTGTTCTAACGTATAACAAAAAACAGAGGCAAAACTGCCTCTGTTTTTTGTAAAAGATAAAAGAATTATTTCTTCAGCATTTTGGAACAGAACATGCTAACAACAGCGTAAAAAGCATATTTGGCCAAGGCAGCAATAGCTGAGGCAAATCCGGCAACAAACAGGCGGAATTCTTCAAAATCAGCAGCATCTACAATTGCCATAATGAAATAATACAAGAATGCAGTTGCACCCAAAGCAATAAAGATGATGGCAACGATGGTGAAAAAGCTGGTAAATTTATCAGCTAAGCCGTTGGTTACATCATTAAAAGATTTGGCAGGTTGCTGGGGTTGAACAGGTTGAACAGGTGCGCCCAAAGGAGTGCCGCAAGTGGTACAAACGTTTGCTTGATCGGGCATTTGACTGCCGCATTGACTACAGAATTTTGCCATAATAAATCCCATCCTATACATTAATTTAAGTTAAGAAGAAGCACTCTCCTTTACCTAAACTAAGTATAACACAGCGTTTTCGAAAAATCAATATATTATAGGAAAATTTTGGTAAACGATTTATTTCTTACTATTCGTTGCGTTCATTTCCCCAAAAGAACAACGCAACCGTCCCCGGGCCGGTATGACTGCCTATCGTGGTTCCAATAGAATAAATGTTCACCTGATCCTTTAAACCGGGAAACGCATTTTCAATCAAATCCGCAACAGCACGCGCATCTTCGTAACATGCCGAATGGCTAATATAACATTTGCCATCATAATGCTTACCGTCTTTGGCACATTCAATCATTTTTTCAACAATCGCATGAATCACTTGCTTTTTACCGCGAATTTTAAACCGTGGAATTAATTTCCCTTCATGATCCATATTGAGCAATGGACAAATTTTAAGCATTGTGCCAAACCAACCGGAAACCTTAGAAACACGTCCGCCTTTAATATAAAATGTCAAATCGGTGGAAAAAAACCAATGATGTACTTTGAGTTTATTTTCATTTGCCCAGTTAAACAAGTCTTGCGCACTCATTCCGCTGTCACGTAAATCAGCTAATTGGTCAACCAACAAACCATATCCGGAGGAAGCACCAAGAGAGTCCACCAAATAAATTTTTTGATCCGGATACTCTTCTTGTAACAATTCTGCCGCAATTCTGGCAGAATTGTACGTACCACTTAATCCGGACGACATACATACGTGTACAACATCGTTTCCATCACGAAGCAATTGCCGAAAATATGTTACGAACTCGTCTGTATTGATTTGTGAGGTTTTGGTTTCAGCACCAGAAAGCATGGCGTCGAAAAATTCATTTGCTTTTATGGTTTGCCACAAATCGTCGGTATATTCTTTATCGTCCAAACTGTAATGATAACATGCATAGCAGATGTTACGATCTTTTAAATGTTCTTTTGTCAAATCAACGGTTGAGCAACAACTCAAAACATACGGTTTCATCAAACATCATCTCCTTAATTATCTTTGACAGTATACCATCTTGCATCGTAAAAATTCAATGTACTATTTAGGATTATAACTCTACCGCTGTTGTAAACGACTCTACTCACAGTAGACTGTGTAAAAACACTAGTATTTTCAACATTTTGTTCAATTGCCGTTGACGAACAAATAGTTTGATGGTATAATAACTGTGTTTGTAATTCATAACCAAAATAGAAAGTTGGGTATAACCGTTGGAATTAAATAAGCCATCTTCCGTCACAAAAAAAATCATAGCGGCAACCGTCTTGGCAACCATTATTGTTGGTGTTGCTTTTTGGGTTTTCTACGCATTTAAAAACAACGAAGAAGACGTTTTGGATGAAACCGAAGTTAAAGATTTGGTTACAACTTTTG
>JAFYMD010000198.1 GCA_017556785.1 Clostridia bacterium
AACCGATGCAACGGTTTTATTGGGAACCTCGATCCCAACAGCAGCCTTATTGGGAATAGGCGCCTCAATTCGCACCCCATCGGTTGCCAAATTCAAGGCAATATCATCGGCCAAATTTTTAATTTTGGCAATCTTTACCCCTGCGGCAGGTTGCAATTCATACCTCGTTACGCTGGGGCCGCGGCTTATATTTAATATACGAGTTTCCACGCCAAAACTACGTAACGTATCAACCAATAATACGGCATTGTTTTTTAATTCATCTTCCATAGAGCCACCGGAAACGCTAACGTTTTGCTCTAACAAATTAATCGGCGGATAACGATATTCTGCTTTTTGTTCCACGTCAATTTGAATACCGGAAAATGTCTGTTGCCCGTCATGTTCTTCTTGCAAAACCATAGTTGGCTCATCTGCGACCGGATTCAAATCCGCTTGTTCCTGTTCAGGAACGGGCACAGGTACAATCACCTCTTCTGGCTCAGCGGCAAAACTACCCGCCTCACGGTTGATTTCATCGATTTCTTCCTGCGGAACCATTTCGCCTTGTACCTCTTCTATTGGCTCATCGCGATATTTAGAAACCAACCGTTTCCCTTTGGTTTCAATATCTGCCGTATCTTTATGAATCGGGTCGATGGGTTCATCGGGCATACCATCTAAAGAAATATCCCACTCTTTTTCCTCTCGATTACGTCGATGATGTTCAATTGCCTCTTTGGTGTTCGCCGTAATTTTTTGCACCGGCTTGGACATAGCACCCAAAAATTGTTGTAACGTAGTGCGAGTCAAAAGCAAAATAATCACACATAAAACCAACGAAAGTATAATAATTGTCCCGATTTTACCGAACAAACTCCCCAAGGGATAAGAAAGCAACGCACCTACCACGCCGCCACCGCCGATACCCGTGGTATAGGCGGATTGTATAAATCCACCGTAGGTCAAAGTACCATCGTTAAAAGCAACGATCAATTGGGTAAATGTCCCCAACGAAAATAACAGTGAGGCGATTCCACACATACGTCCTCCCTGGCCGAGCAATTTGCCAAATGCCGAAGCACCCAAGATATACCCCGCCAAAGCCAACCAAGGAAAGATCCAAAAACCACCTACCCCAAGCAAAAAATTATGTATTGCATTCCAGAAATTCTCACCGGGAATTACCGCAACAATAAAAAGCAAAAGGGTTACAAAAAACAAAACAATGGATAAAACGGGATGCCCCTCGTTTCTTACTGAAGCTTGTTTTTTGCTTTTTGCAGATGAAGATTTCTTTTTTCTCTGCGCCATTCTTTTTACTCCGTTTCTTTAAATTCTGTAAAGTGATATTAACTATATAACCTTGGCAAGGGATAAAATGATAACCAACACACCCAATGTCAAGCAATAGTACCCAAACAACTTGTAGCGGTCTTTTTTGATCAGCCATTGAATTGCTTTGATTGACAACACACCAAATACCGCCGCAGAAATCATGCCCGCTACCATGGGAGCAACCTCTACCGTCAGCGGAGTGGTTGATTCCATAACCGCCTTGGCTTCGGTGGCCGCCGCCGCCAAAATAGGCGGTATGCTCATAATGAAAGAATAGGCAACCATATATTCCCGCGAAAGACCGCAAAGAAGTCCCGATGCCATGGTGCTACCGGAACGAGAAATCCCCGCTATGGTAGCAACACATTGCGCACCCCCTATAACAAGAGCGTCTTTTACGCTTGGTTCCGTACGGCGATGCTGATATTTAGCATTCACAATAAAGGTAACGATCAACAATACCCCCGTAACCATAAAAGCAATGCCTAAGGGGATTAAGCTTTCGATCTCGTTCAACATTTCCAAATATTCCATAAGGTTATGACTACCAAAAGGAATTAACATAATCAACAATACGGCTGTGGATATAAAAACCATAACCACCATGCGCCGTGTTTCGTTCATAGCAGACCAGCGAAAACGGCCGGTAAACAGATCTTTGACTAATTTAAAAAATTCTACAATCATACTCCCAATCAGCGCATGATATACAATAAAGACTGCAACCAAGGTCCCCAAATGAAGCATGATGGAAATGAACGAATTCTCCGTACTTTCAAACCCAAACAAACTTTGAAAAAGTTTTAGATGCCCACTACTGGAAATAGGCAAAAATTCAGAAAATCCCTGCACCAATCCCAAGAAAATTTGTTTTAAAACTTCAACCATCTTATTTCCCTCTTTCTATCAAATGGTATAAATAATCCAATGCATCTCTCAATCCGCCCAATTTATCGATCAGACCTTCTTGTACCGCTGAAGCGCCATCAAGCACCGAGCCGATATCGGCCGCCAATTGAGAGGTATTCATCATAAGTGTTTCAAATCGCTGCTTGTCAATGGAAGAATTTCGCACGACAAAATCGGTGATTCTTTCTTGCATTCGCAAAAAGTAGTCTAAGGTTTGCGGGACCCCCAACACCAACCCGTTCATGCGGACAGGATGAATCGTCATAGAGGCTGACGGAACAATAAAAGAGCAATCAGAGGCAACAGCCAACGGCACGCCGATGGAATGACTACCACCCAAAACCAGCGACACGGTAGGTTTTCTCATCCCGGCAATTAATTCCGCCATGGCGAGTCCTGCTTCAACGTCACCACCCACGGTATTCAATAAGATAAGCAAGCCTTCGATCCCTTCGGTTTCTTCTACACCAACGATTTGAGGCATGATCACCTCATACTTGGTCGTTTTATTCTGTTCGGGCAACACATAATGTCCTTCGATTTGTCCTATAATCGACAAGCAATGGATCGCGTGTTTTCCGCCGGCATTTGTAATGGGTGAAACAGAAACCGACCGCGTGGCCGCCTGTTCTTGACCGCTCTCATCATTTGGCACGCAAAGAGTCACTTCGGGAATCATTTCATTGGTAAACATAGGTACCTCCGTTATTTGGAATTTGCCTATATTTTTCCCGCGTAACAACAATTCTTGCAACATATATTGATATACTAAATTATTATATCACTTCCCGTCGGTTTTCACAACCATTAATTATAGTTTTTTATACTTTTTTGCATAGAAAATCAGATTCGTGAAACACTACAATGAATACGGAGCCATAAAGCCACCGTTTATAATTTTATTGACACAAATCCGTTAAAGATCCTTGTGATTTTACCCTTGCAAATGCACAGACAATTTGATATAATACTAAAATATGGAGGTGTTTGTTGTGAAACTAAAAACAACCAGAACTTCGTTGGCTTCCGAGATTACGGGACTTGCCATTGAAACCGACAAATTTAAAACAACGCGGATCACCTTATCCTTTGTTTTACCCCTTTCCCCTCTCGATGCTTCTTTGGCCTCTATCTTAACCAAATTGCTAACACGATCGACCGCTGAATACCCAACCGCAGTGGCATTGCAACGCAAACTCCTCTCGTTGTATGGAGCTCGCTTTTCCTCTTACGTAAGCAAGTTGGGTGACAATCAATTACTCAATATCAGTATTTCGTTTATTCATGACCGTTTTGCTTTGGGTCAGCAATCAATTTCCCGTGAAAGCACCGACTTTTTATGTAAAGCCGTATTTTCCCCCAACTTGATAACTGAACAATTTGATCATAATGATTTTGAGGTTTGTCGACGTTTATTGCTTGAATCTATTGAGAGTTCGATCAATGACAAACGGAAATACGCGATTTCCAAACTCTATTCGCTTATGTGCGATCAAGAGCCCTTCGGAATCGAACCCGGTGGCGATATTGCAACCGCCAAAAAAATCGAACCGAAGCAAGCGGCTGAATATTGGGCAAACGTGTTAAAAACCGCACCTGTAATCATTACCGTCATTGGTAACCAAGATGCATCGCCGATCTTTCAACAGATTTTGGGGCATTTTGACCGGATCGACCGTTCTCCTTGTAGCATTTCTCCCTGTTTTGATTACAAACATCCCCAGTCGGTGCGGGAACACGCTGAAACCATGCAATTGACTCAAGGAAAATTGGTCATGGGTTTCCGCTCTCCCATTTCCTCAATCAACCAAGATAACATGGCTTTGCGAATGATGTGTGATATATGGGGTGGCGCTCCCTATTCAAAACTATTTACAGTTGTACGCGAACAACAAAGCCTATGTTATTACTGTGCCGCACGCCTCATTTCCCCAAAAGGGATTTTGTGTGTTGACAGCGGTGTGGATAACGAAAACATTACCGCCGCACGGCAGGGAATCCTAGATCAATTGACCGCCATTCAACAAGGGGATTTTGATCAAGACGTAATTGATGCCTGCCAAATGAGCATGGCCGACGGTGCTACCAGCGTTACTGATACACCAAGTTCCATTGAAGCCTGGTATTTGGCGAGAATCTTTAATGAATCCATGGAAAACCCCGATGAATTTATTGCTCGATTACATGAAATTACCAAAGAGGATATTATCGCAGCAGCCAAAACTGTTACGCTTGACACCGTTTATGTTCTGCAAGGCCAGGAGGAGAGAAAATGATTAAAGAAAAATTATTTCATCCCGCCCTACAGGAACAATACTACGTGGCCACCCACAAAAGCGGTTTAAAAATATATATATGCGAAAAACCGAATTTTTCAGGTGCTTACGCAGTATTTGGTACGAAGTATGGTTCAATCGATAATGCTTTTCGTATTTCCGAGCAATCGGATTATACCATTGTCCCCGAGGGAATCGCTCACTTTTTGGAACACAAATTGTTCGAAAGTGAAGATGGCGACGCCTTTGCACGCTACGCCAAAACCGGTGCTTCAGCTAATGCGTATACGTCATTTGATCGTACGTGTTATTTATTCTCTTGCACCGACCGTTTTGATGAATCCTTTGAAATTTTGCTTGATTTTGTACAACACCCCTATTTTACGCAAGCAACAGTAGAAAAAGAGCAGGGTATCATAGGACAAGAAATTAGCATGTATGACGATTCTCCTGATTGGGTCGTTCTGTTCAACGCACTTGAAAGCTTATACCACAACAATCCGGTACGAATCAATATAGCCGGCACAGCGCAAACAATTGCCAAAATCGACGCAGAGTTGTTATATCAATGCTACAACACCTTTTACAATCTGCAAAACATGTTTATTGTGGTATGCGGAAACGTAGAAGCCGACCACATTTTAACAATGTGCGACCGATATTTGAAAGATACTCCAACGGTTGCCGTAGAAACCATGCCCTATAACGAACCGTATCATGTTGCCTGTGATTACAAGGAACAAATCATGCCGGTTTCGATTCCCCAATTCATTTGGGGTATCAAATTAGATACTACGGGACATTTGCCTTTATCTACTCGAACCGAACTTTCCATGCTTTTGGCAGTATTATTTGGACAACAATCTCCCTTCTACAATCGACTGTTAGATGAAGGACTTATCAACAAGGGATTTGGTGCCAGCTTATTTGAAGGTCGTAACTATGCCTGTATTTTGTTTAGCGGTGAATCAGTCGATCCGGAAACGGTAGTCAATCGCATAAAAACAGCATTTGAACAAGCAAAAACAAGTGGTATTGATCCACAAGAATTTGAATTGATTCGTCGGCAATTTTACGGTAGTTATATTATGGCATTTAACAACGTAGAGGGCATTGGCGATGCTTTAACCGATTGCGCTTGCGATGGGAGTGGGTTGTTCGACGAAGCAAACATCATTGAAAACATGACTCCCAACAATCTTGATCGTCATTTGCAACAAACCATAGATATTGAACGCAGTGCTTTATCGGTGATCAAGCCTGTGTCTTAATTCACCTAGTTTTGAGGAGGTTTTACTATGCATACCATTTATCATTTTTTTGGTGAACGAGAAAACTTTTTATTAGATCCCGTCGCTTTCAAAATCGGCGACACTCCCATTTATTGGTATGGTATTATCATTGCCACGGGATTTTTGATTGCCTTAATTTACGGATTCCGTCGTTCGGCAGATTATAAAATCAACAACGATGCCATGATTGATGTCATTTTAGTAGGTACTTTGGGCGCCGTGGTTTGTGCCCGCGCCTACTACGTACTTACTTCCCTGGAACATTACGCCACCTTTTCCGAAATGTTAGACATTCGCAAAGGTGGGTTGGCAATTTACGGCGGGATTATTGGTGCTTTGATCTTTGGCGGTTTGGCTTGTGTTTGGCGAAAGGTCAATGTTTTAGACATGTTCGATTTGGCGGCGCCCGCCTTTTTGATTGGACAAGCGGTTGGTCGTTGGGGCAACTTTATGAATCAAGAAGCCTTTGGCGCCAATACGGATGCTCCTTGGGGTATGCTGAGTGATACTACAATGAAATATTTAGCAGACCAGTCAGAAACATTGCGTAATCAAGGCGCTTATGTAATAGATACCCAACCGGTACATCCTTGCTTTTTATACGAATCCCTATGGTGTATTGTTGGGTTTATCTTGATCCACTTTTTGAGTAAACATCGTCACTTTAAAGGGGAAGGCATTTTACAATACGTTGTTTGGTATGGATTGGGGCGCTTCTTTATTGAGCAAGTTCGTACCGACAGCTTAATGGTAGGCAGTTTTAAAATTTCGCAACTTGTTGCCGCTGCTTGCTTCGTTTTGGGACTGGTTGCCTTGATTCTCATCAATCTAAAAGTAAAAGCCAACCAAAAACAAGCAGTTATTTCTTAAGGAGGTTTTATCATGTCAAACTGCAAGATTATTGACGGAAAAGCGGTTTCTACCGCAATCAAGGAAAAGGTTGCCAACGAGGTAGCTATCTTAAAAGATAAGGGAATCGAAACCTGTTTGGCAGTTATTTTGGTGGGTGACGACCCTGCATCTCGCGTATACGTTAACAACAAGAAAAAAGCGTGTGAGTTTTGCGGTATCCGTTCTTTGGAATACACGTTGTCAGCCGAAACCACCCAAGAGGAATTGCTTGCCTTGATTCAAAATCTAAATGCTGACAATGCGGTTAATGGCATTTTGGTACAGCTTCCCCTGCCCCGTCATATTAGCGAAGATGCTGTTATTGAAGCAATTGACCCCGCAAAAGACGTTGATGCCTTTCATCCTGTTAACGTAGGGAAAATTATGCAAGGAACCTGCACACTTTTACCTTGCACGCCTGCAGGCATCATGGAATTGATTGCTTCCACCGATATTCCCGTAGCCGGGAAAGACTGCGTGGTAATTGGTCGCAGCAATATTGTTGGTAAACCCATGGCTATGTTGTTACTACATAAAAACGGTACGGTAACTATTTGCCATTCCAAGACCAAAGATTTGAAAGAAAAATGCAAAAACGCCGATATCTTGGTTGCCGCCGTTGGGATTCCCAATTTTGTAAAAGCAGACATGGTCAAAGAAGGTGCCGTTGTTATTGACGTGGGGATTAACCGTTTGGACGACGGTAAGCTTTGCGGCGACGTGGATTTCGAAGCGGTTGCTCAAGTCGCAGGTGCTATCACCCCCGTTCCCGGCGGTGT
>JAFYMD010000199.1 GCA_017556785.1 Clostridia bacterium
CCAATACCGGCTTAAATCTGTTCAAACCGGGCAAAAATCCCGCCGAAAACAAGCTGTTTTTACTGTTTTTGTGCGCCGTGATCAAAGCTGTGGACCTCCACCAAGATTTGCTTAGAATTTCGGTAGCTTCGGCCGGGAACGATCATCGCTTGGGCGCTGACGAAGCACCTCCCGCCATTGTTTCTATTTATTTGGGCGAAGAATTAAACGCTATTTTAGATGCGATAGAAAACGGAACCGACTATACCGAGTCCAAAGCACAAAGCGTAAACACCGGTGTTCACGTAATCCCCGATTTCAGAAAAGATACTTCTGACCGCAACCGCACTTCACCCATGGCTTTTACCGGAAACAAATTTGAGTTCCGTATGCTGGGTTCCACTTTGTCCATTGCCGAACCCAATATTGTTCTCAACACCATTGCCGCCGACGTGTTTAGCGAATTCGCCGACCGTTTGGAAAAAGCCCAAGACTTTGAAACTGATCTGAAAGCGTTGCTCAAAGAAACCATAAGCAATCATAAACGAATCATCTTCAACGGCAACAACTACAGCAAGGATTGGGTCAAATTGGCCGAAGAACGCGGGTTGCTCAACCTCAAAACCACGGCTGATGCCGCTCCTCACTACACCGACCAAAAGAACATCGACTTGTTTGAACGGCAACGTATTTTTACCGCTTCGGAATTAGAATCTCGGCGCGATATTATGCTGGAACACTACAACAACGTGTATCATATCGAGATTGCTACCATGCTGGAAATGGTTCATCGGGATATTTTACCTGCTGTGTTTACTTATTCTGCCAACTTGGCGCAAATGATTGCCGCACAACAACAAGTGGGTATTCAAGACAACAGCGGTAAAGCAATCGCCCTTTCTCTGCAAGAACTTACCGACCGCTTATACACCCAAATCAAAGGGTTGGAAGTAATCAACGAGCAATTTAATGCCATTCGTTGCCCCATGGAACGTGCCAATTATTGCCGTGACAATGCAATCTCCGCTATGGCGGATATTCGCAATACGGTCGATCGTTTGGAAACCATGGTGGATTCCAACCTTTGGCCCTACCCCACCTATTCCGACATGTTGTTTAGTGTGGATTCGTAACCGTAATATATAATCAAACCCCCGACAGAAACTGTCGGGGGTTTAACGTTTAGCGTACCGTTTCCTAAACCACTGTATTAGCGCAATTAAATTGAAAAAAGTCAGGCAATAATATAACGAGGTCGGAGGAATTGCTAAATGAATAGAAACACTTGTTTCTATCAATTACAATCCCCCAGTCTCCGCTTGCGCGGAGCCAGCCCCCTTTACACAAAGGGGCCTTCGCTGCGGCGAGTTTTTCATCGCTTAAGCACTTTTTATCCACGTAACACTCGCGTGGTTTTTGCTTATATAAAAGCCACGACAGTTGTCGTGGCTTTTATAATTACATCAATTATTCACTCAAGGGATTTAAGGCGCCCCAAGCGCTTTCAATTTGGACAAGTCCGTCGTCTCCGGTAAATCCTTCTGCCTGAATGGCATAGCCGGTCAAAATGATTTGCAAGCCCTCATAATTGGCAATGGGTTTGTCTTCGGAACCAACGGTTGTAGAAAATGTAAATTCTTCAAACACTTTCACTTCTGCACCGGGCTTAACTGCAACAGGTAAATAATAAACCTTGGTGTTGCCTTCGGCAACAGTTGTATATTCCTCCCAAGGAACGGATTGATCATTCGTAGAATATTCAGCAGGCAAATCAATCAAATCAAAGGTAGCGTCTTCTCCCAATTGATTTTCGATTTTTACCATAACAAAGCAGTTTTCACTTTCGGAACCTACGTGAATGGTAGGATCTTTGGTATACGTATGACCGGGAACCAACTTATAGTCATTCGTGGTGCGACGGTCACCTTCGACGACTTGACCATAACTGTCAACCGGTGCTTCGTCCATGGTAATTTCGACCTTACCATAGGTGAAGGTGTTGGTAATGGTTTCGGTTTCAGAAGTCAACCATGCCAAGGTACCAAAAACAGTAGAAACAACCAGTAACACTGCCATGACAACCAACAAGAGCACTTTTTTACCCGGTTTGATCTTCAAATGCATGGTAACACCCCTTTACACCTATACTTTTACATAGTTATTATATAATAACCAATTCCATTTGTCAACTGTTAAATTATGGATTTAGAAGAATTTACGGAGTACCGTTTTCAAAGTATATGCCGCAACAAAAAAGTGTACCGAGTGTTTTTATAACGACTTACGATACTGACCAATCACCTTGAAGTACGGATTGCCACGGCGGCTGATTGCCGCCTCGCAATGACACGGGAGACGGATAGCTTGGTTTCTTATTACTTTCACGTAGTTTAAAAGGAAAACTACTTTTCGGTATTATGCAACTACGTTACCCTACTTATGTCATTGCGAGCCGCAGGCGTGGCAATCCGTACTCTTTTTTTGGAAAACAAAAAGTCAATTTATTGAATAATGTTTTTCTCATATACTAAAACGATGTTGGATTAAATCCATCTACTTGTGCCACTGTGATTCATAAGCATAGCAATGACATTGGTGACCATTTATTGATCAGCAGAACCTACGCAAGAACCCGTGAAGTACGGATTGCCACGGCGGTTGATTGCCGCCTCGCAATGACACGGGAGATGGGTAGTTTGGTTTCTTATTACTTTCACGTAGTTTAAAGGGAAACCTACTTTTCGGTATTATGCAACTACATTCCCCTACTTATGTCATTGCGAGCCGCAGGCGTGGCAATCCGCTCTCTTTCGCTTGGGATTATTCATCAAGCAAGATTAAGAGAACCGATAGGTAATTCACCCTTAAACGCAGGGAAACCGTGGCGTAAGCCACGGTTTCCCCTTGTGATTAAACAATGATATTGTGATTAGGGTTGAACTTTTTCGTTTTGCACATTTGCGCCGTTGTCATCAAACATGTCAAAAGCATCAGCAGCATCGTCAAAGCCAACAGTTTGAATTGCATGAGCAGCAACGGTGATACCAAAATCACGGGTGCCATCAGCAAATACTTGGGTGAAACCAGCAACGTCTTTTTCAGACAATTCGGGTTTCAAAGAAACGGTTTCCAAACCAGGTTCGGACAAAGCACCAACCGCCAAAGCTGCGTCGCGTACTACATAGTAAACAACGGGATCAGTAGCTTGAGCACCAGGAACTCTGGTAACGGTATAAGCATCATTCCATTGATAAGCCAAGAAGCTATCGATTTCACCGGGAACAGTAACTACAAAACGAACATAAGCTTCGTTGGTACCGGTGTTTTTGATGTAGGTGTATTTACCTACAGTTTCACCGGGCAACAAATTATCTTTAGAGTCCAAGTAATCTTGGTAAATATCGTCGTTATCTTCCAAGGTATCATCGTCGGGAGTTGTAGTATAAGCTTCACTGTGTTCATACAAATCAATTTCCACATTACCTATGGTAATAACATTGTTTTTTGCAAACTCACTGTCAGTAAAGTATGCGAAGGTGGCTGCTACAAAAGCAGTCAACAACAGCAACATTGCCAATGCGAGTGCAATAATTTTCTTTTTGCTTTTCATGAAAAACATCCTTTCTAAATAATTTATGTTCTAAATAGAACAAAAGTAGTATATTTCATTTACGCTTGTGTTAGGTTTCGGTCAAAAGGCAGAGATAAATAGATGCCCAAGTCCGTTAAAGATTCGAGGACCAAACACCCACAGGCAACGGGGGTACCCGCCGTTGCCCTGCGAGTGTTACTTGTGAACGAGCATTTACCGGAACTAAAGTTGTAGGTAGCGCCGGAAATACCCTTTGACAAAATCATTCACAAAAAGTAGTGAAATCTTACGTTTTGACAACTATGTTCCAACTCACCCAACCGAAAGGATTAGAGTTGCTATGACTCAGAACAAAAGCAAACTACTTTATGTAGTTGTCAGAAATTCACTAAATTAGGCAGCGGTAGCGCCCAAAGTGGTAACAGCTTCGGCTTTAGCAGTAGCAAAATCAACACTTTCGTTTTGAATAGCGAAAGCTTTCAAAACAATCTCTTTGCCACCCAAAGCAGCCAAACCATCATTGTTAAGATTGGCAACGGTGAAGGTTTCGAAGAGAACGATATCGTCGGTATTACCATCGATCATGGTAGCTTCGTCAACATCGTCTTCGTCACCGGCTTCAAGCTTGTAAACATACAAATCTTTATAACCGTCAACAAGAACCAAATCGGTGCCCAAAACGCCGCCTTCCAAGGTAACATTGTTACCCAATTGATTGTCAATCTTTACAAACAAGTAAGAAGCTTCAGAACCGGCACCAACATGAATGGTGGGGTCTTTGATGTATTGTTTGCCAGAAATCAATTTGTATTCGTTTTCGGTATCACGTTGAGTTGCATCAGTTTTGTAAGAACCATCGGTATTAACATCAGCTTCATCCATGGTGATCGAAACATTACCAACGGTAAAGGTATTGGTAACGGTATCGGTAACCGAAGTCAAGTAAGCCAAAGTAGCGAATACAGTAGTAACAACCAAAAGAATAGCAACAAGAGCCAACAATAAAACTTTATTACGGGTTTTCATAATAGAATTTCCTCCTTCTTAATATTTTATAAATAAGCGTTTTTCAACGCTACCTACCAAATTAATCATTTTGTGCCGAATCCTCAGCGGGTTGAGAATTGGGCTCACCTTCGGCCTCTTGTGTTTCTTCGGCCACTTGGGGTGCCTGTGCTTGTTCCTCGGCAACCTCTTGTGCGGGGGCTTGGTCGGCAGATTCGTTTTCGGCTTGCTGTGCCGCTTTTTCCCGCAAGGCTTGCAGTTGTTGTTCTAACTCTGCGCGAGCTTGGTCGGACATGGTGTCATCTTGCTCGCCGTCTGATTCTTCCTCTTTCTTGGGGCTGACTGTAAAGAAGCTGGGAACAATAATCAACAACAAGAGCACGCACACCGCGGAAATTACAATCATTTTACCATAAGGTTGATTGAGTTCGTTTGCCAAATAGCCCAATTGGGGAATGTGGAAAATAGGTTTCCCAAGCAAAGCATCAAAAGGAACCGATTTACCGTCGGCGGTGTCGTTGGCATCCCCTTTGGTTTTAAAGCAACGGCCTTCTTTGTCCACCTCTATGACACGGTGGGTACAGGCCTCGTCGAGACCGTCAACCTCGTAGGTAATGGGGTCGCCCACTTGAATCTCTTCGGGTTCCACTTGTTCCAGATAAATGATAGAGCCAACGTGGTATTCCGGTTCCATAGAGCCGGAAAGAACGATATAGGGCTCGATTCCAAACAAACGGACACCAACCAAGGCAACAGCCAACAATACACATAAAATAACCAAAAGCCAGGTGATAATATTCCAAGCGATTTTAAAACCTTTCATACCAAGGACCTCTTTTTCATAATTAAGATTTGTTTAGCAATTACGCCAATTCAACGGGAAACACCGAAATTTTGCCAACTACCTTTTGCAAAATCAGCAAAGCGTCGGCCGCGCTGATTACACCGTTGCCGTCAACGTCGGCATTGACAAATTGTGAATCGGAAAGTTCCACTTTCCCGACCACCGATTTTAACAATTCAAGAGCGTCGGCAGCACTAATAACTCCGTTTTGATCAACGTCACCATAAAAAGCGGTAACTTCCGGTGGCAACGCTTCATAAGCAGACAAAACGTCGGCTAATTTTTGACTGTTGGTCACCTCGGTGCGTTGTTCGTCGGTCAAGCGGTCAAACAAATCGCGCACGTTGTAAATATGGTCGCGATGTTCATGCTTCACGTCGACGGGAGGCGGCAACCGATCGATTTCCTGCATAACGTGGTCGATTGCCTGTTTATGATTGATCGCTTTGTCCAAAGCGGCAAGACAATCGGAAAGTTTACGGGTCAAGTCGGTTCCTACCGAGGTTTTTTGTTGCTCGTTTAAGGCAAGGAAAGCGGTTTGTGCGTCGTTAATCACCGATTCGTGTTCGGGGCGAACGTCGCGCGGTTGGGGCAAAGCAGAAATCTTGTTTTTCACATTTTCTACCGCTTGATCAACCGAAGATGCATTGTAAGCACGAATGTTGTCAATATAAAACTCGGTGGTTGTGGTCCACCCTGCGTAATTAAACCAAGACAGTCGCAGGTTGTTGATGTTTGACCAATCGGCACCGCTTACGGCGGCCGGAATTTCAGATTTTAAAATTTCAAATTTCACCCAACCGGGCCCTCTGTCATTTAGGGCAACCAATTTATTGAAGCCATCTTCTCCCGAAGTGTTAAAGTTTACTTGGAACCCGTGGGACCCTTCCATTTTTTTGGTAAGGTAAATGTCAAAGGCTACAATATCATACCCCGAAAGGTTGGTTTTTTGGTTCAAGCGATGATACAACATACCGCCGACTCTGCTGGAATTATATTGCGTATTCGGATTGGTGCAGGTCATTTTCAAAGACTTGTTGCCTTGGGTTTTTTGATCGGCAGACACCCCATAATTGGTGGCATAGCCGGATGTAATGGTGTGGGCATACTCACCGTCATAAAGGGTTAAGCTGCCGTCGTCATTTTTATACGGATAGGTGGTACTGGGTTCATACCCGTTTAGTCCAATGGATTTGATAACCGGCTCAAAGTTAAAGTAGCAATAGTTCATGTCTACGTCACCGGCAATACCGTTTACCCTACCGGTGGAAGAATACTGCCACATATCATAAGGGCCGTTATACCCACAAGTGGCACGATAATCGGCGATCCACATGGTGTATTTGTCTTTCAAAGTCGAAACGTCTAAATAACTTTGGATAAAGCTGGTATAGGTATACATGCCGGCGTAGTAGCCTGCGTTTTCCAAGCGACGGCAAGCGGCATCCATCAAAGCGGCGTTGGTTGCCTTTGAATTGGTGTCATATCCACTCACCCAACCGCTGTTACCTTGGTAAGAGGTACACTCCATATCTACGTAAATAGGAAATTCAAACTGTTTGCCTTTTAAGCAGTTGTTGATCAAACTGTCTACTTCGCTAACAATAGCAGACTCTGTCAAGCCGTAGGTGTAAACATACACCCCAACGGGGATACCCGCGGCTTTAGCGCCTGCATAGTAGCTTTCGAAATTCGGGTCTTTGGTATAACACCAACCGCGAAGG
>JAFYMD010000200.1 GCA_017556785.1 Clostridia bacterium
CTGCCGAAGAAGGAAAGCCGGTGAGATACCGTCGGTTGGCAGGCGATTCGATCAAAAATCCTTCTCCTGCCGTCAATTCTTTTTGCAAACGTAAAATGGGATGTTCCATGTTTATCATCCTATACCACTTATATATTAGCCAATAACGCAACCAAATATTCGTACACACGGGCAACCGAAGCCACACTCACCCATTCTTCGGGGCTATGTACGTTGCGCATATCGGGACCTATTGAAACCGCGTCCAATTCGGGACATTTTTCGCAGAACAAGCCACATTCCAGCCCCGCATGGATCACGTCTACCACGGGAGATTTACCGTACAAATCGACATAGACCTTTTTCATGGTTTCTTGCAAAGCAGAATCGGCACGATATTCCCAACCGGGATAATTGCCGGAAGATACCGTGGTTGCTCCAAATCGCTCCGCCAATTCTTGCAAGCGAGCAAGCAAAGCAGTTTTTTCGGCTTCTACCGCCGAGCGAAGAGAGAAGGTAACCGAAACCGTTTGGTCGTTGCTACGTACCACGCCAAGGTTCAGAGAGGTTTCCACCAACGTGGGCAAATCCTTACACATGGCCTGCACTCCGTTGGGAGATTGGGTTAAATACCCCAAAATCGCCTTGGTTTGCGTTTCTTCCCACACCGTAGGCGACACAGCAGATTCTACCGAAACCATAGCAGCGGACTCTCCGTTTTGAATCAAGGTCTGTTGTAAAGTTTTTGCCATGTCGCAAATGGTTTCATAGGCAAGATCACAAGCCGCAACACAAGTTGCTTCAGCGGCAATGGCATTGTCCACCGTACCGCCGTTGAGTTGTGCTAACCGAACCGTCCCCTTCTCTGACAAGGCTTGCAAAAACAATGCCAATTCGCGATTGGCATTGGCTCGTCCCTTGTTGATCTCGATTCCCGAATGTCCGCCGACAAGCCCCTTTATTTTCACCGAATACGTCGGCAAGATATTTGGTACGGATGTTACGGAAAAAGTAGATTCCAAACGAATTCCACCGGCACAACCGGCCGTAAACACTCCTTCGTCTTCCGAATCCAAATTCAGCATTCTGCGACCGTTTAGGTTGGCGAAATCAAGGGCCGCCGCCCCCTCCAATCCGGTTTCTTCATCGATGGTCAATACCCCTTCAAGCGGCGGATGGGACAAGGTAACGTCTTCCATTAATGCCAAAATCATAGCCATGCCAATGCCGTTGTCAGCACCCAGGGTTGTTCCGTCTGCCCAAACTTTTTCCCGATCGGTTATAAGGTCAATTCCTTGGGTCAAAAAATCAAATTCTTTTTCGGCGGTCTTTTCACACACCATATCCAAGTGGGCTTGTAAAATCACGGCAGGTTCATTTTCCCGTCCGTTTGTCCCTTCTTTTTTTATAATCACGTTTCCTACGGCGTCGCGAATCACTTGCAAGCCCAAATCGCAAGCAAAATCGTAACACCACGTACTAATTGCATCGGTATTCCCCGAGCCATGGGGAATAGCTGACAGCTGTTCGAAAATCGCAAACACCCGTCTTGGTTTTAATTCTGCCAAAACGCTCATGATTCTTCTCCTAACTGATTGTGATATACCCCCAAGCGGTCGGTAAAGCCCAAACAGGTAAAACCCGCTTCACGAGCCAATGCCAATCCTTGTTCAAAGGCAAACATCAAGGTATCTTTATGATGAGAATCGCTGTTGATTACCACTTGACCACCTAATTTTTTCCAGTAACGCAATTGTTCCAAAGTAGGGTAAGGTGCGGTACGATATCCACGAGACATTGCGCCTGTGTTAATTTCCAAAACGGCTTTGCCTGCAAGATTTTGCATTGCTTTTTGCCAAGCGGCAATATAGCGCGGGGAATTGAAGTTCGGTCCTACCCCCTGCTCGCTGAATTTGGTGATCAAGTCAAAATGGCCGATGATATCGGCTTGTGTTTTTTCTGCCACTTGCCCGACCAATTGAAAATATGCTTCAGCATAGGCATCGAAATCACCATGGAACACGGTATTCACACAACAAAGTGTCTTTTCTGCCGAATAATCCAAAGGATAGGTCACTCCGTCTACCACCAAATAATGCACCGAACCAATGACGTAATCATAAGCGGTAGGATCATCTTCAGAGGTATAGTCCATTTCAATGCCGCACAGCAGGTCGATTTGACCGTTATAGGTCTTTTTTAATTTTCGGATTTCCTCCCGATATGCCAAGGTTTTCTCTTTTGAAAGACTGCACTCGGGATCGTGGGAAGAATAACCATGTTCTGAAAAACCAAGGGTGGTCATACCGAGGGAAATAGCGCTTTGCACAACCTCTTCGGCGGTATGTTTACCATCCACATAGTTGGTATGGGTGTGAAAATTGGAGGTAATCACTTTGTCATTTTCTCCTGCTTCACCTTGTGGTCAATCACGTGGCGAGAAGCAAGCTCTTTGTGAATATCTTCCAACGAAATACCCATTTCAATCATAACCACCATAATGTGATAAGCGAGGTCGGCGATTTCATAAATGGTTTCGTTTTTGTCGTTGGCTTTGGCGGCAATAATTACCTCGGTGGATTCTTCCCCTACCTTTTTGAGCATTTTATCAATGCCTTTTTCAAACAGATAAGTGGTGTAAGAATCTTCTTTTTTCTCTACCTTACGGCCAACCAACATATCCATCAGTTGTTCCAAAGCAAATTCGTGACGTTCCTCATTTTGGAACACGGGTTTGGTAAAGCAAGAATCGGTACCGGTATGGCAAGCAGGACCTTCTTTGTCTACCACAACCACCAAAGCGTCGTTGTCGCAGTCGGCGGTAATAGATACAATGTGTTGCACGTTGCCGCTGGTTTCGCCTTTACGCCACAGTTCCCGTCTGGAACGGCTCCAAAAACAGGTGCGTTGTTCTTTCATGGAAATTTCCAAAGATTCCCGATTCATGTAAGCGAGGGTCAACACCTTTTTGGTGATGGAGTCCACCACAATTGCGGGAATCAAACCGTTTTCGTCAAATTTTAATGTATTTACATCCAACATCGTTATAACCTCACAGTAATATTATTGGCTTTTAATTCTTGTTTTAAGTCGGCAATAGACACTTCACCAAAGTGGAAAATAGATGCCGCCAGACCTGCGTCTACCTTGGGCAGGGTTTGGAACAAAGTAACAAAATCTTGAATACACCCCGCACCGCCCGAAGCGATAACAGGCACGTTTACCAAATTGCACACCTGCTCTAACATTTCAAGGTCAAATCCACCTTTTACCCCGTCGGTATCAATAGAGTTGACCACCACTTCTCCTGCTCCGGAATCTACACATTGTTTAATCCAAGAAAGGGCTTCCATGCCGGTGTTTTCCCGTCCGCCTTTGGCGAACACACGAAACACACCGTCTACCCGTTTCACGTCCACCGAAAGCACCACACATTGATCGCCGTATCGTTTGGCGGCTTGCTCTACCAAGGTGGGGTTACGAATTGCCCCCGAGTTGACACTAACCTTATCGGCACCGCATTTCAGCACACGGTCAAAATCTTCTAACGTATTGATACCGCCGCCCACCGTTAAGGGAATAAAAACCGTAGAAGCCACTTGTTTTAAAATATCGGTAAACAAACCTCTGCCTTCTGCCGAAGCGGTGATATCGTAAAACACCAACTCGTCGGCGCCGTTTTGGGAATAATACCGACCCAATTCCACAGGGGATGACACGTCAGACAACCCTTGAAAATTAACCCCCTTGACCACACGTCCGTTTTTCACGTCTAAGCAAGGAATAATACGCTTGGTTATCATTTTGCCACCTCGATTGCTTCTTTTAGGTCAATGGCACCGATATAATAGGCTTTGCCGATAATGGCACCGTACAAGTCCATGGCGCGCAGGGCTTTTACGTCGTCGATAGACGAAACACCGCCGGATGCCACAATTTGCATATCATAAGTGGCACTTAATTCTTTATACAATTCCCGATTGGTGCCTTGCATGGCACCGTCTTTGGAAATGTCGGTACAAATCAAGGTTTTGACCCCTAAATCTTGCATTTTTTTACAAAAGGTGTGGCAATCGTAAGCCGACTGCTCGGTCCACCCTTTTATAGCAACAAAGCCGTCTTTCATGTCGACCCCAACGGCAATTTTTTCGCCGTAGGTTGCCACCGCTTGTTTCAAAAACTCCTCATCGGTTACAGCGGCAGTACCCAAAATCACACGGTCGACCCCTGCCGAAAGGTAGGTTTCAATGGTTTGCATAGAGCGAATGCCCCCGCCGATTTCGGTAAACAAATCGGTGTTTTCGGCAATGGCTTTTACCACCTCAATATTGGGGGTATCGCCGTTTTTTGCTCCTTCTAAGTCCACCAAGTGGATGTACTTTGCCCCTGCGGCTTCGAAGTCACGAGCCACCGACAAAGGATTTTCGTTGTACACGGTCATTTGGGCATAGTCCCCTTTAAAAAGGCGTACGGCTTTGCCCTCGACCAAATCAATAGCAGGAAAAATATTCACGAGTTAAACCTCCCAATCGCAAAATCCACGTAAAATGGCAAGACCGACCTCGCCGCTTTTTTCGGGATGAAATTGACAACCGCAAACATTTTTTTGGGCTACTGCGGCGGTTAATTCTTTGCCGTATTCAGCGGTGGCAATCACGCTTTGATCACACCGAGCCCCATAAAAGGAATGCACAAAATACACATGGTCACCTTGCTGAATATAACGGAAAATGGGATGTTTTTCCCCTTGTATATGCAGTTCGTTCCAACCAATATGCGGAATTTTCAGGTCGGCGGGAATACTGCCTTCCATAGGAACCACGTCACCCGAAATCAAACCCAACCCTTGGTGACAACCGTATTCGTAACTTTGGTCAAACAACAGTTGCATACCAAGACAAATTCCCATAATCGGTTTGCCTGCCAACGCCTGTTCTTTGAGCACATCGGCAAGCCCGCTGTTGTTTAATTTTTTTGCCGCATCTTCAAACGCACCCACACCGGGTAAAATGATGCGGTCTGCCGAGCGAATGACATCGGGGTCACCGCTGACAATTGCCTGCTTGCCAATGCAAGCAAACGAAGAGCACAGAGAAAACAAATTCCCCACGCCGTAATCTACAATAACAATCATTTATAACACACCTTTGGAAGAAGGAATTTGGTCACCGCAAACGGCGGTTGCCATTTTCAAACTGCGGGCAACCGATTTGAATGCCCCTTCAATGATGTGGTGAGAATTGGTGCCGTCTAACATACGAACGTGCAGGGTGATTTCGGCTTTGCGCACAAAACCAAGCAAAAATTCTTCTACCAATTGGGTGTCAAAGGTACCTACCTTGGGGGTAGGAATAGGCAATTGGTAACCCAAATAACCGCGACCCGAAATATCTACCGCAGACAAAATCAAACTTTCGTCCATGGGAAGAATTTTTTCACCATACCGAGCAATGCCTCGTTTGTCGCCGATTGCTTCGCTAAATGCCAAACCCAAGCAAATACCGATATCTTCCACCGTGTGGTGGTCGTCTACCATGGTATCGCCTTTGCAGGCAACCGTCAGGTCATAACCGCTGTGCACCGCAAACAACGTTAGCATATGGTCTAAAAAGCCACATCCCGTTTGAATGTCGGCAATACCGGTTCCGTCTAAATTCAAGGTCAATTGAATATCGGTTTCGGCAGTTTTGCGATTGACAGATGAAATTCTCATATTAATTTACCTCCTGCAAAATGGCTTTGGTTTGCAACAAAAGGGCTTCCATTTGTTCTTTGGTGCCTACGGTGATTCGGTTGTAGTCGGCAATATCACTACGGGAGAAATGGCGAACCAAAATGCCCCGTTCTTTCAGTTGTTGATACAAGGTTTCACCGCTCACCTTGGGGTGTTTAGCAAAAATAAAGTTGGCTTTGGAATCGGTCATAACAAATCCCAAACGGGCAAGTTGTTCCTTGGTCCATTCCCGTACTTCCACAATGGTACGGCAATTGTTCATGTAATACTCGTTGTCTTGCAACGCCGCCGTACCCGCCGCCATGGTCATTCGGTTTACGTTGTAGGGATTGGTGGAAAATTTAATGGTATTCATGTCGGCAATGAGCGATTCGTTGGCAATACCAAACCCAAGCCGCGCCCCTGCCATGGAGTAAGATTTTGAAAAGGTACGGGTAACAATCAGGTTGTCGTATTGTTCCACCAAAGGAATGGCGGTTTCGCCGCCAAAATCCACATAAGCTTCGTCAATCACCACCACGTGGTTGGGATTGGTTTTCAAAATCCCTTCGATTTCCGCAAGACTCAAGGTAAGCCCCGTGGGTGCATTGGGATTGGCAATGACCACGTTTCCCCCTGCGTTGTGATAATCGGCAGGGTCTATGGAAAAATCGGATTTTAGAGGAATCTCTTTATAAGGAATGGAGTTTACCTTGGCAAATACAGGGTAAAACCCATAGGTAAGGGCGGGAAACACAAAGGGATGCTCGCTGTCGCCAAATGTCATAAAAGCAAAATTCAAAATCTCGTCTGACCCATTGGTCATTAAGATTTGGCTTTCTTTTACCCCAAACACCCGTGCGGCTTCTTTCACCAAATTGGTGGCATCGGGGTCGGAATACAGTTGCAACAATTTGCCTTGCTCACTTACCGCTTCCAGCACTCCGTTTGACGGAGCAAAGGGAGATTCGTTGGTGTTGAGTTTAATGTATTGCATGGTTTTGGGTTGCTCACCGGGTACGTAGCTTTCCAAGGTAGCAAACCGCTTACTCATAAATCGGCTCATAAGTTGTTATTCTCCTAATCGAATCGTAGCGCTAATGCCGTGGGCATCCAGCCCTTCTTTTTTGGCAAACAAAGCAACGTCTTTGGCTACTTCTTTCAGCGCATCTTCGGGATAATAGATAAATTGGGTCTTTTTAATAAAATCGTCTACCGACAAGGGGGATGAAAACCGTGCCGTACCACTGGTGGGCAGAGTATGATTGGGGCCGGCAAAATAGTCCCCCAAGGCTTCGGGGCAAGAACGACCCATAAACACCGAGCCTGCATGTTGAATTTTTTCAAGCCAATCAAAGGGATTGTCTACACACAGTTCCAAATGTTCGGGTGCCAAGGCATTGGCAATATCAATCACCTTTTGCAAATCGTCTGCCACAATAATTTTACCATGGTTGTCAATAGAGGTACGGGCGATTTCGTTACGAGGAAGCAAGGGAATTTGACGTTCCAGCTCAGCTTGTACACCAAGCGCCAATTCCATGCTGTCGGTCACCAATACCGCACTTGCCAATTTGTCATGCTCCGCCTGGGAAAGCAGATCGGCGGCAATATGGGCGGGATCGTTGTTTTTGTCAGCCACCACCAAAATTTCGCTGGGGCCTGCGATCATGTCAATAGATACTTGACCAAACACTTGTTTTTTGGCTTCGGCAACAAATGCGTTACCGGGGCCTACAATTTTGTCTACCTTGGGAATGCTTTGGGTACCAAAGGCAAGAGCCGCTACCGCTTGGGCACCCCCGACTTTAAACACACGGTCTACCCCTGCAATTTTAGCCGCTGCCAAAATAGCGGGATTTACCTTGCCGTCTTTTGAAGGAGGAGTAACCATAACAATTTCTTTTACCCCTGCGATTTTAGCGGGAATACTGTCCATAAGCACGGTGGAAGGATACGCCGCCGTACCGCCGGGAACATATAACCCTGCTTTTTCCACGGGAATTACCTTTTGACCCAACACCACGCCGTTTTCTTTCTTTAAAGTAAAGCCTTCTCGTTTTTGCTTCTCGTGGAACAAGGTAATGTTTTCTGCCGCCGCTTTGAGCACCCGCACAAATTCGGGATCGGCGGTGGCAATAGCCTCGTCAAATTCTTCGGGGCTTACCTCTAACGAAGAAAGAGTGGCACCGTCGAATTTTTCGCAATATTCATACAACGCTCGATCGCCGTTTGCCTTTACGTTAGCCAAAATTTCGGCAACAATTGCCTCTACGTTAACGGTAGGTACCACACGCGCGAATATTTCATCTTCTTTAACCTGTCCGTATTTCAAAATGCGAATCATTTGGTTTCCTCCAACTGTTGTTGTAATCCGTTAACAATGGCTTGTATTTCTTGATATTTGAATTGGAATCCCGACCGATTGGCAATCAAACGAGCCGAAATGGGCACAACGGTTTGAATCGGTTCCAAATCATTTTCCAACAAGGTGGTGCCTGTTTCCACAATATCTACAATTACGTCTGACAAGCCCAATATGGGTGCCAACTCGATAGAGCCGTTTAACTTAATGATGTCGATATCGCGCCCTAATTTACGATAATACTCTCCTGCGATATGGGGGAATTTGGTGGCCACCCGCAGAGTGCGTTCGGGGTCGTCGCGGAATCCCTTTTTAGCGGCTACCGCCATACGGCATTTGCCCAAATCCAAATCGAGCAATTCAAAAATTTCGGGACGGTATTCCAACAAAATATCTTTACCCGCTACCCCAACGTCGGCGGCACCCCGCTCAACATAAATGGCAACGTCGCTGGGTTTTACCCAAAAATACCGCAATTTCTTTTCTGTGTTTTCAAAAATCAGTTTGCGGGTATCGTCTAACACTTCGGGGCATTCGAACCCTGCCGCCGCAAACCGTTTATATACTTTTTCTCCCAAGCGACCTTTCGGTAACGCTATATTGATCCATTCACTCACCTGTGGGTCACTCCTTTCAATCCAACTGTACCCATTCCCGATAGGCAAATCCTTCGGGTACTTGCTTTTGTATGCTGACACGCTTGTTTTGGGCGGTTAATTCTGCCGCTTTTGCCAATACCTGCTCAATCGGTGTTGCTTGGGTATAGGTCAACAAAACATCTACGTCAAATTCTTGTTTGGCTTCCATATGCTCCAACAAATCCAAATACACCGCAAACCCGATTGCTTTGGCATTTTTGTGCATACGTTTCATTAAATTGTCATATTGTCCGCCGCTGAGCACACCGGTGGGTACGCCTTTTACAAAACCGCGAAATACCAAACCGTTGTAATAATTCATGTTGCTCACCAAGGAAAAGTCAACCCACACACGCACCGAGGTGGTTTTTTCCAAATAATCGGTCACAATTTTTAATTCGTTTATTGCTTGTTGCGCCGCCGAATCGGTAAAGGTTTGCTCTAAACGGGGCAACACGTCGCAAGCAGGGCCATAGGTTTGGGTCAACAACCGCAATTGCTCGGTCAGTTGCTCCCCTACCCCTTGTTGTTGACACAATGCGGTAATACCGTGGCTGTTTTTCTCACCGATACACCCCATCAATTCTCGTTTAATGGGTCGCAACGCTTCCTGCTCTAACAAGGCAGAGGTCACACCCAAGTGAGAAATGTTCAAAGCACAGTCTGCCGAAACGGTTTCTAAGCTTTTGGCCGCCAAATACAGTACCTCGCACAGGTTCAACGTATCTAAATCACCGATACATTCCAAACCGGTTTGCAAAATTTCTTTATAAGCATGCGTCTTGTCAGAAACACGGTATACGTTTTCGTTGTAGTACAACCGTTGTACCCCTTTGGTATGATCGGTGTTTTTGACAATAGACAACGTAACGTCCGGTTTCAGTGCCATTAAACGTCCGTTGGTATCGGTAAAGGTAATAACACTGTCAGAAACCAAAAACTCTTTGTTACGCACGTACAAATCATATTCTTCAAATTTGCTCATTTTAAAACGGGCATAACCGTAACTGCTGTAAAGATTACGTAACCCAAACAAAACCTTTTCTTCATTTTTTAACATTGCATGATTCATGAGACCTATTTCTCCTCTTGTATACGTTCGATCGCAGTACGATATCCGCCATTTCCGTACTGCAGGCAACGGCTGACCCGACTAATGGTGGTAGTAGATACCCCCGTGTCTTTGGAAATCTGTTGATAACTTTTGTTTTCGGTCAGTTGACAAGCTACTTCAAACCGACCTGCGATCTCCAAAATTTCCTTGATGGTACAAGCATCCTCGAAAAAAGAATAGCACTCATCAATATCTTTTAATGTAAGAATTGCCCGAAACAAACGATCGGTTGCAGGATTTTTGTATTGCAAAAAAACCTCTCCTTCCACTCTATCGCTTTAGCGTGCTAACATGATAACACGGTACAACGTTTTTGTCAATAGCAAAAGGGAAATAAAAAAGAAAAAATCAAAGCGCAGCTCAAAATCGCTACGCTTTGATCTTCTTTACTTCAATACAATTAGATAGCACGAGTAACTTTGCCGGAACGCAAGCAACGGGTGCAGGCGTTGACACGACGGGGCGTACCGTCAACGATTGCTTTTACACGTTGTACGTTGGGCTTCCAAGTACGGTTGGAACGTCTGTGGGAGTGAGAAACCTTAATACCAAAGGTCACACCTTTACCGCAAATATCACATTTTGCCATTTTCACTGCACCTCCTCGGAGTACATAAACAAAATCTCACATCGGCTATCATAACAGAAACCAAACAAAAATGCAAGTGTTTTTTTTACTTTTTTTAAAATCCATGTGCTTTTGAGTGATTTGCGGTAATTCCAAGGCAAAAAGTTGCGGTTTTTCGGGTTTTTTCACAAACACGACGAAAAAAAACCTTGCAAAATCTCCAAAAGTTGTGTATTATTATGATGTATAAATATTTTATTCTCTAAAGGAATAGGAGAGAACACTATGTCGAACAGACTTTTTCAGAGCATTGTATATCAAATGAGTGACTCAATCGAACGAGTCGTAGGTGTTATAGATGAAACAGCTACTATCGTTTCCTGTAGCGACCTGTCCCGCGTAGGACAAGTGTTGGACATCGACTTCGTTGAGTTGGCTCATGCAGAAGAGCCTGTGGTATGTGACGGATTCACCTGCAAAGCTTTTGGCATTGAACAATATTGCGAATTTGCCGTAATCGTAGACGGCAACGATGCCATTGCCCAAAAATTTTCTTCTTTATTGGCCGTTTATTTGACTTCCATCAAGCAATTTTACGACGAAAAAAACGACCGTGCCAATTTTATCAAAAATGTGATTATGGACAATATTCTGCCGGGCGATATTATTTTGAAAGCCAAAGAACTCCGCTTTAACACCGATCATGCTCGTGCGGTATTGTTGATCCGTATCACCCGCCCCAACGACGTTTCGGTTTACGAAGTAATTCAAAATCTATTTCCGGAAAAGAACAAAGACTTTGTGATCAACATCAATGAAACCGACGTTGCTCTGGTAAAGGAAGTTGCCGCAGGAATCGAAACCAAAGATTTGGAAAACCTCGCTCGTTCTTTGGTCGACACCTTGGCAGGCGAATTTTACACCCATGCGGTGGTGGGGATTGGTACCATTGTTACCGGGATTAAAGATCTTGCCAAATCCTTTAAAGAGGCCCACGTTGCTTTAGAAGTGGGCAAAGTGTTTGACAACGAAAAAGCGATCGTCAGTTGTGACAATTTAGGTATTGCCCGTTTGATCTATCAATTACCCACTACACTGTGCGAAACCTTTTTGCGCGAAGTTTTCAAACGAGATTCGATTGAAAGTTTAGACCAAGAAACCCTGTTTACCATTCAACGTTTTTTCGACAACAACCTAAACGTTTCCGAAACTTCGCGTAAGCTGTTTGTCCACCGTAACACCCTGGTTTATCGATTAGACAAAATCAAAAAGCTAACCGGTTTGGATCTGCGGGAATTCGAACATGCCATTGTGTTTAAGATTGCCTTGATGGTCAACAAATACTTGAACGCCAATCCTGTAAAATATTAACCGAAAGGATTCTCTGATTTATGAGTGCTAACACCAAACCTTTGATTGAGTTCCGTGGCGTATACAAAGCCTACGACAACGGAACCAAAGCTTTGGCCGACGTCAATCTCAAAATCGACAAAGGCGAATTCGTTTTTGTCGTAGGTGCTTCGGGTGCCGGCAAAAGTACATTTATTAAATTAATTATACACGAAGAAAAGCCAAATGCAGGCGAAATTCGTGTTGGTGACTTCAACCTAACACGTTTAAAAAGACGAAACGTCCCCAAACTCCGCCGTACCATGGGTATTGTATTCCAAGATTTCCGGTTGATTCGTAACATGACGGTGTTTGACAACGTTGCCTTTGCCATGCGGGTTGTAGGGGCTTCCAAGCGAGATATTCGCAAACGGGTTTCCTATGCGCTGAATATTGTAGGACTAAATGAAAAAGCACGCAATTTCCCCGATGAATTGTCGGGCGGTGAACAGCAACGTGTTGCCCTGGCACGCGCTCTGGTCAACAACCCCACCATGATTATCGCCGACGAACCTACCGGTAACGTAGACCCCACCATGTCCTATGAAATCGTGGATTTGCTTACCGAAATCAACAAACGCGGAACCACCGTAATCATGGTTACCCACGAACACCAATTGGTACGTGACTTTGGTCATCGTGTTGTTATGATTGAAAACGGACAGATCGTTGCCGACAACGCAGGTCTTACCGAAACCGCTGTACAAACCAACGCTCCCCTCACCTTGCAAACCTCGGTCTTTGATCAAATCAAAGAAGGAACCGAAATGATTCACGAATCCACAGTGGTAGCGACCGAACCCGTCAGCGAAGAAACTGCCCAACAAGCGGTAGAAGCCTCCGAGCAATTTATTGAAGATGTTGCTCAACAAACCGACGTGATTTTGGAATCCTTTCAAATAGATAACGGGTTTGTTATTCAGTCCGATTCCCAACCGAAGGAGGATGAATCCCATGAAGCTTAGAAGTTTTCGTTATCTTTTGGGAGAAGGGTTTCGCAACATTTGGTCGCACCGTCTCATGTCGATTGCTTCGGCCGGGGTATTGATTGCCTGTATGCTGATGATCGGGATTGTCAGTGTTATCACCATGAACATTGAAAGTTACGTTACCGACATTGGGGAAGAAAACGTAATTTGGGTATTTTTTGACGACACCATGACACGGGAGGAAGCCATAGAAACCACCAACAAAATCGCCGGTCAAAACAACATTAAAGAAGCCATATTTGTTCCCCGCGAAGAAGGCTTGGAACGGCAAAAAAAGGTCATGGGTGAAGACTACGCCCCCTTATTCGACTGGGTCAGCGCCGAAAATCCCTTACCCGACGGTTGTCAAGTAACCATGTCGAATTTGAATCAATTTGACAAAACCGTATTACAACTACGCAGTACCGACGGTGTTACTCATGTACGGCAACATCGCGAGTTAGCCAGCAAACTTTCCGCCATGCGTGATATTGTGCGAAACATAGGGGTTGCGGTGGTTATATTGCTCATGATTATCGCTTTGATGATCGTTTCCAATACCATCAAGATCACCATGTACACACGTAAGTTGGAAATCAACATCATGAAAGCAGTTGGTGCCACCGATCGATTCATACGATTACCGTTCATTATAGAAGGTATGATACTCGGAATCGTTGCCGGATTAGCATCCACCGGGCTGTTGTACTTCTTATATAAACTTGCCGAAAAAACGTTAGCACAAGGTCTTGGCAATGGCAACTCCTTTGTTCCCTTTACCGACTTTGCCCTGCCCATGATGATTGCGTTTGTGGTCATTGGCTCGGTAATCGGTTCACTAGGTAGTGTCATTTCCATTGGTAAGTATCTGCGGCACGAAGGGAGTGAATTCAATGCTATCACGTAAATCATCTCATCGCCTGCTCTCGTTGATTCTTTCGCTGACATTACTACTGGTTTCAGGAACTTGTCTTGCCGCCTTCCCTGCCGATGCGGCATCATATCAATCGCAAATTGACGATTTGGAAAAGAAACAACAAGAACTGAAAAAGAAAATCGATGCCCTGCAAGGAGATATTGACGAACAAGAAGCCTTGCGAGACGCTTTGCAAGAACAAATCGACACCGTACAAGATCAAATCGACTTGTACAACGATCAAATCGAAGACAAACAAGATGAAATCGATGCATTGGAAGCACAAAAAGCCACAATCAACCAAGATTTAGAGACAAAAAAAGCTACCTTTTTAGACCGTATTCGTGCTATGTATATTGCGGGAAATGATTCTGCCCTCACCATCTTTTTGGGTGCCGATGACTTTGCCGATTATCTGTATCAAAACGAATTACTCGCTACCGTTACCGAATATGACAACGAAGTCATGGCCGAAATGAGAGATCAATTGGTCAAAATTGACGAGTTGGAAAAAAAGGTGCTGGAAGAACAATCTGCCATTGAAGCTTTGCGTTCGGTCGTTGACGTAAAACGCGCCGAGCTGGGCGATAGTATGAAAACCCTCAATAGCATTATCGGGGACTTGCAAGACAAACAAGATCAGCTGCAATTTGATTTTGACGAATACCAAGAAAAGATCGACGAGTTGGAAGAAAAAATCAAAGAAGCAACCAACACAGGAAAAAACGACAACATCATTTACAGCGGCGATCAATTTTTGTGGCC
>JAFYMD010000201.1 GCA_017556785.1 Clostridia bacterium
CAACGCATCACGCATAGCATTGGCAATCGCGTTAGAAGAATGATACGCCTCTTTGCCCCCACGAAGCACACACACGTTACCGCTGGCAAAAGCCAAGGCGGCAGCGTCTGAGGTAACGTTGGGACGACTTTCGTAAATCATGGCAATAACCCCAAAGGGTACGGCAACCTTTTCGATTTGCAAACCATTGGGACGAGTATCCAACGACAAAACACGACCTACGGGGTCGGGTTGGGCGGCAATGATGCGAATGCTTTCGGTCATGCCGTCTAAACGAGCAGCGGTCAAGGTCAAGCGGTCAATCATAGCATCAGACAGCACACCTTTGGCATTGTCAATATCCACTTGATTGGCGGCAACGATTTCCTCTCGCTTGGCATCAATTTCGTCTGCCATAGCAAGCAAAGCCTGCTTCTTTTGCTGAGAAGTCAGGCTTGCCAAAGTTAGTTTTGCTTTTTGTGCGGCTTGTAAAATTTCTAAAGTTGTCATTATTATTTCCCCTTACCTACAAATCGGGTGCCTACGGTTTTACCTTCGACAACGTCATATAAAACAACCGGTTCTGAACCGTCTACAATCACCATATCACACCCTGCGGTGGTAGCAATTTTGGCGGCTTGCAGTTTGGTTGCCATGCCACCGGTGCCCAAAGAAGAGCCGCTTCCGCCACCAAATTCCATAATATGCTGATCCAATTCTTCCACCAAATCAATGTGTTTGGCATCGGGGTCTTTACGGGGGTCGGCGGTATAAAGACCATCAATATCGGTAAGCAATATCAACAAATCTGCCCCCATAATGTCGGCAACGATAGCAGAAAGTGTATCGTTATCACCAATTTCGATTTCATCGGTAACCACCGTGTCATTTTCGTTGATGATAGGAATTGCTTGTAACTCCAACAAACGGTTCATGGTGTTTTTAAAGTTGTTTAACCGAGCGGCATAGTGAATGTCGGCGCCGGTAAGCAAAATTTGTGCTACGGTGTGGTTGTGTTCCGAAAACAAGCGGTCATAGGTATACATCAGTTCACATTGACCGACTGCGGCACAAGCCTGTTTTGAAGGAATATCGTCGGGGCGTTCTTTTAACATCAATTTACCAACACCCATGCCAATGGCACCTGAGGAAACAAAAATCAATTCATGCCCTGCGTTTTTCAAATCACTAAGCACCTTACACAAGGTTTCTACACGACGAATATTTAAATTACCGTTTTGATAGGCCAAAGTAGATGTGCCTACTTTTACAACAATACGCATTTATTCTTCCACCTTTTTGTCAGATGACATTTCTTCCAAATTATAAGGAGTAGTTTGGTAAACAAAATAGTTGAGCCAGTTGCTGTAAAGCAAGTTGGCATGTGACCGCCAAGTAACCATGGGCGGTTGGCTTGGGTCGTCGTTTGGAAAATAATTTTTCGGCACTTCAATGGGTTTACCCAAATTTACGTCGCGTACATATTCCTTGTTTAAGGTGCCTGCATCATACTCCGAATGGCCTGTAATAAAGATTTGTTTGCCGTTTTCGGTAGCTATGGCATAAATGCCTGCTTCTTCGGAAGAAGCCAGAATTTTAAGGGCAGGTACTTTTTCAATATCTTCACGTAATACAGTGGTATGGCGAGAATGGGGTGCCATAAACACATCGTCAAATCCACGAAGCAAAATCGACCGTTTATAGTCTGCTGTATGTGGGAAAATGCCGAACATTTTTTTGTCCAATTCTTTTTTTGGAACACCAAAATGATAATACAATGCCGCTTGCGCACCCCAACAAATATGGAACGTACTGTGCACATGGGTTTTGGTCCATTCCATGATTTTGCACAATTCATCCCAATAGGTTACTTCTTCAAAAGGCATCAATTCAACCGGCGCACCGGTAATAATCATACCGTCATAATAGCGGTCATTCACATCTTCAAACGTGTGGTAAAAAGAAAGCAAATGTTCTTCGGAAATAGTTTTGGATTTGTGGGTGCTGGTGTGAATCAATTCCAATTCCACCTGCAAAGGGGTATTACCAAGCAACCGAGACAGTTGTGTCTCGGTGTCAATCTTGGTAGGCATTAAATTTAAAAGTAAAATTTTGAGTGGACGAATATCTTGGGTCATGGCGCGAGTTTCGGTCATAACAAAGATATTCTCGTCGGTCAACACCTTGGTTGCCGGCAACTCATTGGGAATCTTAATAGGCATAGGTAAGAAACCGTCCTTATATTATTTACAGGGTTTCAAGGGCTTGTGCCAAGTCAGCAATCAAGTCTTTGGCATCTTCAATACCGCAAGAAAGACGAATCAAGTCAGAAGGTACGCCTGCGGCAATCAATTCTTCTTCACTCATTTGACGGTGAGTGGCGTTGGCAGGATGCAAACAACAAGAACGAGCATCGGCCACGTGGGTTTCAATGGCAATCAGTTTCAGTTGTTTCATTACCGATTCTGCAGCAGAACGCCCGCCTTTTACACCAAAACTAACTACACCGCAGCAACCGTTTGGCAAATATTTTTGAGCCAAAGCATAGTCCTCGTCATCTTCCAGACCTGCATATTTCACCCAAGCGATTTTATCATGATTTTTCAAGAATTGCGCAACTGCCATAGCGTTATCGCTATGAGCACGCATACGAAGATGTACACTTTCAATCCCCAAATTCAAAATGAAAGCACTTTGGGGAGATTGGGTGCAACCGAAGTCACGCATCAATTGTGCGGTTGCTTTGGTAATAAAAGCACCTGCCAAACCGAAACGCTCGGTATAAGTAACACCGTGATAGCTTTCGTCGGGCGTGCACAAACCGGGGAATTTTTCAGGATATTTGGTCCAATCGAATTTACCGCTATCTACAATACAACCGCCCACAGCCGAACCGTGACCATCTAAATACTTGGTAGTAGAGTGAGTAACAATATCGGCACCCCATTCAAACGGACGGCACAATACAGGCGTGGGGAAAGTATTGTCAATAATCAAAGGCACACCGTTTTTGTGAGCCACCTTGGCAAACCGTTCAACATCCAACACACGCAAAGCGGGATTGGCAATGGTTTCACCAAACAAAGCCTTGGTATTGGGTTTGAAAGCAGCCTCTATTTCTTCTTCGGTAGCATCGGGAGCAATAAAGGTAAAATCAATACCCATACGGCGCATGGTTACGTTAAACAAGTTAAAAGTACCACCGTAAATGGCGGCAGAAGCGACCACGTGGTCACCTGCCGAAGCAATATTGAAGATGGCGAAAAAGTTAGCCGCTTGACCTGAAGAGGTAAGCATTGCAGCAGTACCGCCTTCTAATGCGCAGATTTTAGCGGCAACAGTATCGCAAGTGGGATTTTGTAAACGGGAATAAAAATAACCACTAGCCTCTAAGTCAAACAGTTTGCCCATATCTTCGCTGGTATTATATTTAAAAGTTGTGCTTTGAATAATAGGAACTTGACGAGGTTCACCATTACCGGGGGTATAACCGCCTTGCACACAAACAGTGCCGATTTCTTGTTTTTTCATATCAAACATTCCTCTCAATTATCAAATCGAATCAAATCGTCTAATGTTTCTCGGCGAACCGCCACAAAAGATTTGCCTTGTTCCAGCATAACCACGGCGGGTTTTAAAAACCGATTGTAGTGGGAAGACATAGAGTAGTTATATGCCCCTGTGGTGCAAACGGCAATTACATCACCTTTTACTACGGTTTTGGGAAGAGCCACCTTGGGCTGAATAATATCACCGCTTTCGCAGCAGCGACCTACCACGTCGGCAATATAATCGGCAGCCTCCCCTGCTTTGTTGGCTACTACCAAAGTGTAAGCCGACTCGTACAAAGCGTAGCGGGGATTGTCGGTCATGCCACCGTCAATGGCAACATAATTTTTGTAACCGGGAATTTCTTTTACCGTACCTACGGTGTACAAGGTCATACCCGCATCGGCAACAATGCTTCTACCAGGTTCCATCATAATTTTTGGCAACGGCAAAGACAATTCTTTGCAAGTGGTTTTAATATGGTCAGCAACCCGCAAAATATTGGCTTCAATATCCATAGTGGGGTCGCTTTCCAAATAACGTACACCATAGCCACCGCCCAAATCAATGGTTTCGGCGGTATAGTCGTACTTGGTTTGAATATCTTTCATAAACCCAAGCATAATGGTGGCGCTCATAACAAAGGAATCGGAATCAAACACTTGCGAGCCTACGTGACAATGGAATCCTTCTAAATGAATCCCCTCCATAGACAAGGCGAGTTTGGTTACCTCTTCGGCTTGCCCCGTTTCAATGGCAAAACCAAATTTCGAGTCCACCTTGCCGGTAGAAACCGCTTCATAAGTGTGAGTGTCAATACCGGGAGTCAAGCGAAGCAAAATATTTTGCTTTATGCCCTTGTCACCTGCCATTTCATTTAATGCGGTCAATTCATCCGTATTGTCCACTACTATTGTACCAACACTTTGGTCTAAAGCAAAAGCAAGGTCTTGTTCGGTTTTGTTATTGCCGTGAAAATGGATATGCTCAGCGGGAAAACCAGCCGACAAAGCGGTGAAAATTTCCCCAATCGACACCGAATCCACACACATGCCTTCTTCTTTCATAATACGATACATCTGCTTAAAAGAAGCGGCTTTGCCGGCATAAATAACCTCAAAATTGTCACCATATGCCTTGCGCATAGCGCTCATATAGGTACGGCAGTTATGACGAATACGGTCGGCATCCATCAAATACAGCGGCGTACCGTATTGTTTGGCAAGTTCTACCGTGTCTTGCCCTGCAAAACAAAGATGTCCTTGCTCATTGATTGAAAGATTATCACAAATCATAAAAACTAAAATCCTTTGGAAAAAATTAAGCGATTACACCATGTTTACGCATGAGATTCAACAATTTTTCTTTGTTGGCATCTTCCATGCGAGTCAAAGGCAAACGAATGTCGCCATTGCAGAAGCCCATAGCCTCCATAGCGGCTTTTACGGGAATGGGGTTTACCTCGCAGAACAAAGCGTTGGTAATGTCTAACAGTTCCAGTTGCAGTTTGGCACTGCCTGCTACATCACCCTCAAAGAACTTTTGACAAATAGCAACGGTTTCTTTGGGCATTACGTTAGAAAGCACCGAAATAACCCCTTTACCGCCCAAAGAAAGCAGAGGAACGATTTGGTCGTCATTACCCGAGTACAAGTCAATCTTATCGCCGCATAAAGCCATAATTTCGGCAACTTGAGAAATATTGCCGCTTGCTTCTTTAATAGCAACAATCATAGGATGTTCTGCAAGTTTAGCACAAGTGGCAGGCAACAAATTGCAGCCGGTACGAGAAGGTACGTTATACAAGATAACAGGTTTGGTGCTAACGTCAGCAATAGCCGTAAAGGTTTGAATCAGCCCGTTTTGAGTAGCTTTGTTGTAGTAAGGGGTAACCACCAGCATAGCATCGTAGCCGATTTCGCAAGCAAATTTGGTCAAATCAATGGCATAGGCAGTATCGTTAGAGCCGGTACCCGCAATCATAGGAACACGACCGGCGGCACGGTCCAAAGCAAATTTCAAAACTTCTCTGTGTTCTTCGTCCGACAAGGTGGAACCCTCGCCGGTGGTACCGCAAATAACAAGACCATTGATGCCTTGTTCAATTTGCCAATCAATCAATCTGCCAAAATTTTCATAATCCACCTCATACCCTTTCATAGGAGTAATCAGCGCTGTTGCAACACCTTGAAATACCATAAACATATCATCCTTTTCCATTACATATTACACAAAAAGAGCAACCGCTGTGTACGGTTGCTCTGTAAAAATTCAAAACGGCAAACGCCAATAGCATGAATTTTATTGGATAGCACTCCGCACACGTGCGACAGCAAAACGAATCTTATTTCCTTTTGCCAGATCAGTCCGTCCCAAGAACTGTCTTCGGCATCCATACCTTTCGATTTAGCAACGTCGCGGGCCGACTTGAACGCCAAATTTACTGATTATAAGATGCGCCTCTATCTGTTTGCATTATTTTATCACAGACCAATTCTTTTGTCAATCCTTTTCGGGAAGAGAATCGCAAAAAACCGGCTATAATATTGAATTATCTACTTTTTCAGTCCCAATCGTTCCACCGATTCATCCCGCATTTTATATTTCAAAATTTTACCTGCAGCATTCATGGGGAACTCTTCTGTGAAAATGAAATATTTTGGCACTTTATGTCTGGCAATAGAAGCATAACCAAATTCTTTCATTTCGGTTTCATCGGCAACCTCGCCTTTATGCAAAATCACCCATGCACAACATTCTTCCCCGTAACGTTCATCGGGTACCCCTACCACTTGAACGTCACGCACCTTGGGATTGGTAAGATAAAATTCTTCGATTTCCCGGGGATACAGATTTTCACCGCCACGAATAATCATATCTTTTAATCTGCCGGTTACTTTATAGTAGCCATCGGGGGTTCTCATGCAAATATCACCCGAATGAAGCCACCCTTCACTGTCGATTGCTTGCATGGTCGCTTCGGG
>JAFYMD010000202.1 GCA_017556785.1 Clostridia bacterium
ATGGCAACGAAGGGACGTTTGGGGTTAGCCAAAGCAGTACCCATAACGCTGATTTCTTTTTGAATCAGGTAGCCGCAAACGGCAGGCAGATAATCGGCAACACCGGTGGTGGAGGAGTGAGCACGGTGAGCAGTACCAAAAGCGTCGTTTACGTAAATGTCAGCCAAGTCAGCCAAAGCCTTGGAGAAAGCGGGGTCGTTTTTGGTTTCTTCGGCATGATACCGCACGTTTTCAATGAGAACAGCTTCGCCTTCTTTGACGTTGGCGGCCAATTCTTTGGCAGATTCGCCTACTACGTCTTTGGCAATTTTCACTTCAAAACCCAAATGCTCGCTCAAGCGTTTGGCAACGGGAGCCAAAGAAAATTCGGGTTTGAATTCCCCCTTGGGACGACCAAGGTGAGAACACAAAATAACCTTTGCCTTGTTGTCCAGCAAATATTTGATGGTGGGCAAAGAAGAAACAATGCGTTTTTCGTTGGTGATTTCGCCATCTTTCAAAGGCACGTTGAAGTCGCAACGCACAAGAACACGCTTGCCGGCAACGTCAATATCTTCAATAGTTTTTTTGTTGAGAGCATTCATAGTATAGTTACCTCCAAAATAGTATTGTATATAACATTCAAAATGAATTATAGTATATTTTTCTCATGTTTTCAAGAGGTTTTTCACCGAAAAAGTCATTATTTTATAAAAAAAGAGGAGTTTTGTGTTCTCATGTTGTTACTCGTTACCACCCAAATTGCCCAAAACGGATTTTTTCGACGTCGCAAAGCAGACAAAGGCAAACTGCCGCCGCTGATCAAAGGCATTTCTTTGGGAGAGCATCCTGCGGCAATGGTCGTGTTGCAAGGGCGGCATATCGGGGTCAACCTAAAATATTTACGTCCCTATCGCCAACGGGGAGACGTTCTGATTTGCGACCGCTCGGTGGACAAACGATTGGGACTCAACCAATCGGTTATTGACGAATATGCCCGCCGTCTGTGTGTTAATCTGGCGTTACACCATATCAAAACCAACGGCCACGCCACCGATTTGGTACTGATCGACCATCAGGGGGAATGCGTAGGTGTCGCCGCCGAACTGCTCAAGGTATGCAATACCGTGTGGGTGGCAACCCGCCGCCCCGAATGGTTTGACCCTTGTGCCGCCTATACCCGAGAACGGTACGGCAATCAACCCTTAATGGTAGAAACCGCCCTGCCTCTTACCGATCTGGTGATTGCCCCCTACGGCTTGCAAAATTGGCAATACCGTGGCGGATTGTTGTTTGGCCCTAACGGGGGAATTTTCCCCAAAAACGAACAATTGTATTTGCCCGATTATGCCCATTTGCCCGACTTTGACCCTGCCGCCGTTACCGCAGGGGTGTTCGCCGCCTTTCACCCAAAAGAGCTCATGACCGCCCTGCCCGATATGTCCGAGTAAACGAAAAACGGAGTTCTTTGAACAGAACTCCGTTTTTTGGGGGATGCCTTTGATTTAATCAAAGATAATAAAATCATAAAATGGCATGTAATATTCGTCCAATTCGGATTGGAATTGTCTGACGATTCGTTGCATGGGAGTTTCACCGGTTACCACAGCGGGAACGGGTGCCGACGATAATTGTTCAAGGCTTACCACACCCACAGAGTAATCCAACGTCGCTTTGTTTGGCAAATCCGCCACGTGTTGTGCCGAGGTTTCATCCAACCCCTTTTGCAGATATTGTTGTTTTACCTGCTGTTTCACATAGGGATTCATCAGTTGCAGTTGGGTTGCCAAAGCGATTGCGGCAGAAGCTTTTTCCTTTTTGCCTTTGGGTACCGAGAACACCGTGCCGGCGACGGTTTGGTAACTGTCGATTTCTGCTTTCACCATGGGAATAAACCCTACCTCAAAATCGGCGTTGCCTAAAATTTGGTCGCTATAACTTACGTATCCTGCAAACAGTAAGGCTTGACCTTCGGTAAAAACTTCAATGCATTGGGCGGTGTCCGCTTTATACAACCAGGATTTGTCGGTTTGCCTCATTTCCTGCAAGGTAAGGTAAGGAGCGGTTTCCAGTTGAGCGGAAATATTTTCTTTCACATATACGTCAGGTTTTTCCACACCCGCTTCGTTGTTGTATTCCAAACAGGATAAGCCACCGCCTGCCACAAATGCCATTTCCAACAGTTGTGCATTGGCGGTTATGCCGTAAAGGTTGGGTTTACCGTCTTGGTCGGTGTCTTTCGTAGCCAGAGCGGTTAATTCCCGCAAGGTGGCAAAATCCCATTTGCCTTCGGCATATAATGCGTTTAAATCATAGTCGGGGGCGACTTGGTTGAGCAGGGTCTTGTTGTAAAAGATCCCTTGCATGCCGCCTTCTTGCAGTTCGAAGCCCACACCGTAAAGATGCCGGCCAAATCCGGTGGCACGGGTCAGAAGGTCGTCTCCCAACTGATTGGGTAAGCCTTGTAAATTCACCAGATGTCCTTCTCTCCCCATGTTGCGGGCAAACACATAATTCAGTTCCAATACGTCGGCGGTTTCTTTTCCCGATTGCAGATCCTCTTGCAGGCTGTCTCCGTACGGCACCACGGTCAGGGTCATGCCGTATTGTTGCTCTAATTTGTCTATGAATGAAGCATACGGCTCGGTACGGTAACGGTCGGCAAAAAAAGTTTTCAAGGTCAGGTTTTGTCCGTATAAGCCTGCATCCGCAGGGAAACGGTCAATTTTGCCTACTACTTTTTGCAAGATTTGTAAAGCATCAGCGGCTCTGATGACACCGTCACCGTCTACGTCGGCGGCAATGCCCGCTCCCGGCGCATCGTTATAGCGGTCATGTGGATCAAAAGAAATAATTTTGCCTACGCAAGACTGTAATACCCGAAGGGCATCGTCGGCACCAATGTTGCCGTCACGACTTACATCCCCCATAATCACAGGGGTGGTGGCAAGGTCGTTTTCAACCGGCGGGGTGTTGCTTTCGGTCTGTGCCGCGGCGGTCATAGGAGTAAGCAACAGGACAAGGGTGAGTAATACAGCGATCCATTGTTTCATAGGGGTATCTCCTTTCGATATCATGATGTAAATTTTATTCATAAAAGGGTGCGTAGTAATCGTCTGCTTCTTTTTGGGCTTTGGCTCTGATTGTTTCCCAATTCTTAGTCGGCGTGCCGCTAATATAGATGTCAAATTCAGAGGATACTGCGGCAGAAAACACACCCGAAGAGTATTCGGCCGAACTGTTTTTCGCCAGATTTTTATAGTTTTGAATGCTCTGTTCATCCAATCCCAAAGCGGTCCATTCTTGTTGGACGTTTGCCAGCACCTCGTCTTCCAAAGGCATCATCTGCTCCAAAAAAGCGCAGACCTTGTTGACCGAAGCGGCGGAGTTTTTGGGAATGACGTACACCCGGGTGTCATATACAGAGTTGATGTAGTTGCTTTGTTTGGGACCCATGGGCATGGGAGCAAATCCGATTTCAAAATCGGCGGCTTCGGCGATTTGGGGAACAAATCGGGCATAAGACAAAAACATTCCTGCTTTGCCGTTGACAAACTGATTGATACAATCGTTAATATCTGCCTTGTACAACCAGGATTTGTCGGTTTTAAACATCGCTTTGCACCATTCCAATGCGTCAACTCCTGCTTGACTGCAAAAAGACGCTTCCACTCTGCCGTGTTTCAGCAGCGCAGTGCCGCCTACGTTAGCGGAGCAGGCCATACCGGATACATTGGTGTTGGAGGTAAAGCCGTAAATATCGGTTTTGCCGTTGCCGTCGGTATCGGTAATCAGCGATGCAGACAAGGAACGGAAGGTGTCAAAATTCCACTGCTTGGTTGCTACCAAAGAGGGAATATCTACGTCGGAGGCGTAGCGGGCAATCAAATCTTTGTTATATACCACACCCAAAATGTTGTGAGAGGTGTTTAAACTTACCCCTGCCATGTGGTTGTTAATGGTAACCGATTTGGTACTGCCGTTTTCTCTCAGTTGCCGCCGTAAGGGGGCATCCATTAAATTCAAACTGCCACCTGCACGGTAAATATTGCGAGCCATGACCAAACTTACTTCAACCACGTCGGCTTGGGGAGTGCCTGCCAATACGTTTTTCACAATGGTGTCGGTGGCCTGACTTGCTTCAAGGGCCTCCACACGGAAGGCAGTGCCGTGATCAGATTGCATTTGTTGCAGTTTTGCGGCAAGCAAGGAGCCCGATTGCGAATCGTATTCTTCTGCCCACACCGATTGCAGCCAAATCTCCTTGTTTTCCAATTCTTCGGTCATAGGCTCGGCGGGAAAACGGTCTATTTTGCCCACCACTTTTTTCAGAATATACAGCGCGTCGGCGGCGGCAATGCGGCCGTCATCGTCCACGTCGACAATAGTGCGCAAAACGGTCGGTCGTTGCGGTTCGGTAGGAGTTTCTCCCTCTACGGGGAAGCGAATGGGATTTCGGGTAATCAACCGCAAAACCTCCAGCGCATCGTCTGCGCCAATCACACCGTTTTCGTTTACATCCCCCACAATCGTGGGCTCTTTCCCTTCTTGTGCCGCAGTAGGTATGGTGATGCACACCAAAACCAAAGTCAAAAGTAAAACGATCCATTTTTTCATGGGAGTCACCATCCTTTTTATGTTTTCTACTTATTAAACGATCAAACAGGCAAATTTACTCACCAAAAAACGAATTTTTTCTTTCCCACAAACAAAAAAACGCTCATTCCACAAAGAAACAAGCGTTTTTGGTTGTATATACAAGCTTATACAAGCTCCTTACTTTTACGATTGAGCTTTTTCCTTTTGCCAATCAACCAAACCACGCCCGCCAAGGACGTCACGGCGATCAAACCGCCCAAGATCAGTAAGGCGTACCGACCTACGATTTGGTTACTGCGGTATTCTTCCGGGGTCTTGGCATTGTCATAGTAAAAGCACCAATCTAACTTTTCACCGGCTTCGGCCTTGCTGTAGGTTTGGTAGGACTTTTCAAAATATTCAGCCGTGGCAGACGCTTCATGGGGGTACCCGTGGAAACACCCGCTGAGCACCACGTCCCCAATGGAAAGACCTTTGTTGTTCACGTAATTTTCGCATTGTTCGGCAAGTTCGGTACTGCCGTCTACCGAAAGGGAGGTATAAACCAATTTCCCGTCTTTGTCGGTAAACCGCACAATATAGTGGGTGGATTTAGCATATCCGGTCACCCGATCTCCGTTAAAAGCAAAGGCATCCACCAACACCATTTGGTCAAAATAATAGGGTTCGCCCGCCGTCATAGCCTTGTAAGAAAGGGACGCCGCATCACCCACAGACACCGTCGTAATCTGCACAATCCCAACCGCCGTCAAAGCCAAACCCAACAAAAGGAACAAGCACACCACAACCGTCCATACCGACGTTTTACGCTTGTCTTTGTTTATTTGGTTCAGCACGTCACGTTTTTGTTGCATATTATCACCTACTGCAAAATATCGCTGATCTCGTTAATGCCGCTACGGGTGGTTACCACCACAATGTTGTCCCCCGGCATAATGCAGTCATCCCCTGTGGGATGCAGATGCTTGCCCCCGCGGGTAATCACCGCGATCAAAATATTTTTCTTTAATTTCAGTTGTTTCAAGGGAACGTTGTTTCCTTCAAAGCCTTTTCCCACATGGAATTCAATTCCCTCGGCACCGCCCCCTGCCAAGCTGATCAGGGTTTCGAAACTGCTGTCTTCCGAGTTTTGTATGGCACGCACGTACCGTACCACCCGTTGGGTCGTGATCATATGAGGGGTGACCACACAATCAATTCCCGCTTTTTCCAACACGCCGCCAAAGGTAATGTGATTGATCTTGGTCACTACCTTGTGCACGTTTTGCGATTGGGCAAACATGGAAATGATCACGTTTTCTTCGTCCAACCCGGTCAATGCCGCCAAACCGTCGGCTTCGTCTATATCTTCTTCCATCAAAGCGTCTTGCTGGGTACCGTCACAATGCACCACCGTTACTTTCGGCAGCAGTTCTGCCAATTTTTCGCAAATGGCACGGTCTTTTTCCAAAATTTTAACGTCCATGCCGGCTTCTTGCAAGCTTCGCGCCAAATAATACCCAATTCTGCCGCCGCCAACGATCATGACCCGTTTGACCTTGCGCCCGGTATATCCCACTTTTTTGCAAAAATGGTTAATATCACGAAAATCCCCCGTAATGCTGATACGGTCGCCCGCTTGTATCACAAAATCCCCGCGGGGAATCAACACGTCGTCGCCCCGTTGCACGGTGCACACCAACACCTTGGTTTTGTAGTGTGCCGAGATTTGCATCAAGCTCATACCCACCAGGGGATTGGTTTCTTTTACCGGCAATTCAATGATTTCCACCCGTCCCCGAGAAAAGAAGTCAATGTGCAAGGCCGAAGGGAAACGGAAAATACGAGAGATCTCTTCTGCCGCTTCCAATTCGGGGTTTACGTTGATTCCTGCGCCCATGTCGGGTCGCAACAGTTCAATGCTTTTGTTATATTCGATGCCACGAATCCGAGCCACCGTGTGCTGAGCGCCCATTTTTTTGGCAAGGATCGAGCAAACGATATTCACCTCGTCCGACTGGGCTACCGACACCACCATGTGAGCATCCTCCACCCCTGCTTCGGACAACACGGTCCAGTCAATGCCGTTGCCGTTCACGCCAAACACGTTGTTTTCGGACAAGCTGGTGCTCAACGCCCGCTCGTTGTAGTCTACGACCACCACTTGGTGTCCTTCGTCTGCCAGCTTACGGGAAATAGCAGAGCCCAATTTCCCGTTGCCGATTACTACGATTTTCACACGGTCAACTCCTTTTTGTACCAATCAATACCCATACTATACACCTTTTGCCCCCAAAATGCAAGAGGGTAACCGTTAACTTCTGTTGAGATTTGGTTTACATTCGCTCTTGGGTATGGTATACTTGTTTCATACCATTCATTGGGGAGGGCAACCATGAAACTCATTCATCTTTCCGACCTGCACTTAGGCAAGCGGGTCAATGAATTTTCTATGTTGGAGGATCAAACTTTTATTTTAAAGCAGATTCTCGGCATCATTGACGAGTACCAACCAAATGGCGTGATCATTGCGGGAGACGTATACGACAAATCCATTCCTTCTGCCGAAGCGGTGGAGCTGTTCGACGATTTTTTGGTGCGCTTGTCCGCCCGTAATCTTTCGGTATTTGTTGTCAGCGGAAACCACGATTCGGCCGAGCGAATCGCCTTTGGCGGTCGTTTAATGGACAAAAGCGGCATTTATATGTCCCCTGTGTATAACGGAAAGGTCGCTCCCATCACCCTGACCGATGCCTTTGGCAAGGTTCACGTATATTTACTTCCCTTTGTCAAGCCGGCAAACGTGCGCCGCTTTTTCCCCGACCAAGCAATCGATTCCTATACCGACGCCATGCAAACCGCCATTGACGCCATGAAAGTGGATCCCACCGAGCGCAACCTTTTGGTCACTCACCAATTTGTCACCGGTGCCGACCGAACCGAGTCCGAAGAAATTTCGGTGGGCGGTACCGACAACGTAGATGCACGGGTATTTGCCCCCTTTGACTACGTGGCATTGGGACATATTCATCGCGCCCAGATCTGTGGCGGCAACCAATGGATACGGTACTGCGGCACGCCTTTGAAATATTCCTTTTCCGAAGCGTCCGACCAAAAAAGCGTAACCTTGGTGGACTTGCAAGAAAAAGGCAACGTCTCGATCCAACTGATTCCTCTTACCCCCCAACACAACATGGTAGAGATCAAAGGAACCTTTGATCAAATCACCCAAAAATCCTTTTGGGAGCATACCACCTATACCGACGATTATATGCACGTTACCCTAACCGACGAGCAAGACATTCCCGATGCCATAAACAAACTGCGGGTGATCTACAAAAACATTATGAAATTGGACTATGACAACACCCGCACCCGCACGGTCAACCAAATCGACGGCAGCCAAGAGGCTACCAAAAAATCTCCTTACGAGCACTTTCGTGATTTGTTTGAACTGCAAAACGGACATCCTTTGACCGAAGAACAGGCACGATTTATGGCTGATCTGATCCAACAAATTTGGGAGGGAAACTAACATGAGACCGTTACAGTTAAAAATGTCGGCATTTGGTCCTTATGCGGGGGTCACCGAGTTGGATTTCACCCAATTGGGTACGGAAGGTCTGTACTTGATCACAGGGGACACCGGCGCAGGCAAAACCACCCTGTTCGATGCCATTACCTACGCTTTGTTCGGCACTCCCAGCGGCGACAACCGCGACGGCTCCATGCTCCGCTCCAAATACGCCGATGATACCACCCCCACAGCCGTAACCCTGACCTTTTCCTACAAAGAAAAAATTTATACCATTACCCGCAATCCGGATTATGAGCGAGAAGCCAAACGAGGGGGCGGTACCACCACGCAAAAAGCCGGTGCTCAGCTGACCTACCCCGACGGCAACGTGGTAACCAAAATCAAAGAAGTCGATACCGCCGTAAAAGAGATTTTGGGAATCGACTGTGAACAATTTCGGCAAATCGCCATGATCGCTCAAGGTGCGTTTTTAAAATTACTGTTGGCATCTACCCAAGAGCGCATTCATATTTTTCGCCACATTTTCAAAACCGCTTCCTTCCAAACCCTGCAAATGCGGCTAAGTCAACAAACCAAGGATTTAAAAGACACTTGCGCATTGCTTGGCAACAGCATAAAGCAATACGTGATCGGCATTGTTTGCGAACAAGACAGCGTTCATTCCATCGGGGTACAAAAAGCAAAAAACGGAGAGTTAACCACCGCCGACACCCTGGTTTTGCTGCAAAAATTATTGGATGACGACCTTGCTTTGCAAGAAAAGACCGAGCAACAGCGGACCGTTTTGCAACAAGAAGCGGACCAAGTCAAAGCCCGCATTGCCAAAGCCACCGATCGTTTGCGCGCCAAAGAGGATCTTGCCCAAAACCAAGCCGAAACCGTCAAACAACAAGAGGAACAAATCCGTTTGACCGAGCAATTGGTACAGGAAAAAGAAAAATTGCCGCAAAGCAAGAAATTGGCCGATCAAGCCGCCGTCCTTAAGGCTTTGTTGCCCGACTACGACGAGCGAAACCATAAGCAAACATTGTGGGAAAACAACCAAAAAATCATGGCGCAAGGACAGCAGGCTACTGTCAACCTGCAAAACAACATATCCCAAACCGAAGCGGAGATTGCCGCGTTCATGCAAGAACTCAAAGCCCTGGCAACGGAAGGCGAAGAAAAACTGCAAGCACAGGCAGAAAAAACAAAAATAGACGAAAAAATCGACAAGTTGCAAGCGCTGAATCATCGTTTAAACGACCTGACCCGTGCCGAAGCAGAGTACCGGCAAGCGCTCACCGACTACCACCAAAAGTACGCTCTGTCAGAGCAACTGGAAACCGAGTACAAACGTCAAAATCAACAATATCTTGATGCACAAGCGGGTATTTTGGCAGACACCCTGCAAAAAAATAGCCCCTGTCCGGTCTGCGGTTCGACCCATCATCCCCATATTGCCCAGCCGCCCGAGCAGGCGCCTTCCAAGGATGAATTGGAACTGGCCAAGGCCGATTGGGAAGCGGCACAGACGGCAGCCGACTGCGAAAGCGCCGCAGCAGGTGAGCTGCGCG
>JAFYMD010000203.1 GCA_017556785.1 Clostridia bacterium
AGAAGCCAAGGTAAATTTGCGGTTCGCCTTGTCGGTCAAGGTGGCAGGAGGATTCTTTTGGTGATACGCACGAATCTCTTTGATTGCCTTGGCAGGGTCGGCGGTATAGCGGTAGCCCATATAAATGTAGTCGCCGCCTGCGTAGCTGTTCAGGTCGGTTTCTATGGCCGCTTCTGCCCCTTGGTCAAAAAGACTGTCTAACGCGACAGCGCTTTGGGTGCCAAAGGTGGCAAAATACAGTTGTTCCACATACGGCTTTTGCACCCGCAAAGCATCGCCCTCTCGCTTCACGTGGAAATAATACAGTCCGCTTGCCTGCGCGATAGTGGGGTCGTCCGACAACTGAAAGAATTGGGCAAGCCAGCCAAACAAGGTTTTGCCACTATACATAATGTGGTTGTCTTCTTGCTGTTGCATATGATCATAGATTTCAGCAAACAACGAGCGTCCGTTCATGGTACGAACCGTTTCGTAACCCTCTTTAAAAGGCGTTTCGGACACGGTAAAGTCTATGATCGGCGCCCCCACGTCCTTGTCGGTGGTACCGTACACATAGACACCCGGTTTGGTAGCCCCATCGTAGCCGGTCAGATTATAAGGGATTTCGCACAGCTTGGTGTATTTGGTATTCCCCTTATATAAGATCGAGTCGGGCTCGTCAACCGAAAACCCGCCGAAGTACAAGAAAACGTCGGTCAAGGCTTCGTTCTTTTTGGCGCTTCGGGTATACCCAAATCTCAGCGCATTCACTTCGTTTCCGTATTTTACGCCGTGAAAACGCATGGTCACGCGGGTATTGCAAAAATTGGTAGCCCCCATGGCGGCCAATTGAGAGATCATCATAGAATCGGTAATGTCCGACCGTTTGAGTCCTTTGTCAGCGCCCCCTGCCCTACGGTACAAGGTCAACTCGTCTATGGCGCTTATGCCCGAAACGTACGGCTTTTCCACCACGTCCATCACTGCGTAAAAAGCAAACTCATTTTTTGCCAAATTCTTTTGGTTTTTCAGGTACACCGGCTGTTGCGATTCGGTAAACATGTCGGTGATCGGTTTCATGGAATCGGTGGGCTTACGACTACTTCCCTTGGTAATGCAGGTGAATTCCGAGAGTTTAATCGGTTGCACCTTTTTCATCGCCTTTTGGGTGGCATCGTAGGTGTTTTCGCTGTTGGGATTCCCCGTAACAAAAACCTTACCGTTCATTTGCAAGCTGCTGTGCTTACTTTGTTGATTATAGGAAAGGAAATAATCGCGCCGTTCTTGGTAAGTGGGCGTGTTGGGAACAAACTGGGTGCGATTCCACAAGGTAAACCCTTTTCCGTCAAACACAAAGGAATCCGAAGCATCCTTGGACGTGGTGGCCTTTACCTCATAAATCGCCCGATACGGGTTAAAGGTTTCGTAATACACCACGCTGTCTTGAAAACCGCCGTCCTCTTGCCAGGATTGGGTGTACCCCGTTTTCAAACGAGCATAGTCCATCACGGTTTTCTCTTTGTCGGTGGCATTGTACCCCTCTCCCAAATGCTTTTTCAAATAGGACAGTACCATTTCGGGGCGCTTGCCGCCGTCATTCATAAGATCCATGGTGGTAAGAGGAATATTGAAATAAGAAATGCCGCCCAGGTAGCCGGTACCGGAAGTAAAGGTGGTAGACGGCAAGAAATACAGGTAGGTTTCGGGAATGTCAAATCCCATTCCCTCGGGGGTCACGTTCAGCGAAACCGCAGGACCACCGGCAAAAAAGTTGACAGGCTCGTAGCCCGCAGGAGCGTCGTGACGGTCGTTGACACAAAGCAAGCCCCCCGCCAACAACGGTGTCCCCGCCGTTTTGTATTTGGTGGCATACAGGGTAACCACCCCGTTACTGCCGCATTCGGCATAGGTTGCCGTACCAAACCGCACGTCTCCTTGACTGCCGCCGTAAACCAACCGCAGGTCGGTAATGGCGCTGGCAGGGTTGCTGGTCAGCTTATACCCCAAATAGGTATATAAGCCCTCGCTGTACACCGCATCACCGGTAGCCAAGGTGGGGGTCAGGTTGACGTTTAAGGGGGTGTACCCCGACGCTTTTAACAGTTGCTGACAATGGGCTTCGCTTTCCCCTTGTTGCAAATACACCTCGTAAATATAATAGGTTCGGTCGCTTTCCACCGCCACTTCCGTGTCTTGCTTATAAAAAACGTAAATGCCGTTGACGCGGTCGGTGTCATCCCATTGATTCAGGTTATAGGCAATTACCTCGCCAAAGCAAGAAAGAGGGGTATACCCTTCGGGTGTTTCGCCGTTACCGGTCTGTACCAACAGATCCTCGACCTTGATCGGCTTGGCCTCGTTCCCTTGGCGATCATAAGACACGTACATGGCGATCCATTGGGTAGCGTCCCCCGAGCGGGCGTTTAGGTCTACCACGTCACCGCTTGTATCCTTCACCGCGTGGTACAGGGCAAAGACCGGCCGTTTTATGTGCTCGGTGGCCACCCCGCCGTTTTGAGAGGTTTGGGTAAAGGTTACCTCTTTTACGTCGTACAAATATTCGGGCATGGGATTGTCGTCCCAATCGATCTTGTTGTTGTTATATTCGCTGATGGCCGAAATAATAAAGGCAACCAAAATGGTTAAGCAAACCGCCACCGCCGTAACAATAAAGGCGGTCATACCGCTGAGCAACGCACAAACCTTCACCACCCCTGCCAAAATCCCCGATTCCAGCGAGGTAGCCGCCGTGGCGCTGAACCACGAAACCAAGATCGTAACCCCCATGGTCACCTTGGAAAGCCCCATGATCCCCATGCCGGCGGCGCCGATCAATTGGGCAACGTGCTTACCGGTTTCCCAAGCGTCTTCGGCAAAGGTTTCTTTTTCGTAAAATTCCATTTCGCCGGTCGCCGCCATGTGACGGGTGGCGGCTTCGGTAAACCCGATTACCGTGTCTTCTTGCAACAGTAACTCGTCTACCCCCGCATATAAATACACCGACTTTACGTCCTTGGTAATTTCATCATATATCCGATCGTAGTCGTCAAAGGTTTGGTCGTCCACATTCACACCGCTGGCCATCTCCAAAAAACAACCGTAAGAAAATGCGGCAAATTCCCCGTCGGTCAACACCGAAACCAAGGGATACAGTTGTCGGGAATCCCCCTCCAACGGCAAAGAGCTGAAAAAGTCCTTTAAGGTTTGCATCCCGTAAGCATAGGTGTCCAATTGGTCAAAAACCATTTTGTAAAACTTATAACGATTTTCGTCCAGCTTTTTGGCGGCCGCCTCTTCGTCGGTTAAGGTGGCGCTGATTTCTTTGTTGCCCACCACGTTAAACTGCTCGTCAAACTCACCGCCAACCAGACCGGTTGCCTCCATGGCATTGTACGCGTTGGCATACAGGCGCAAAATTTCCAACAATTGTTCGGCGCGACGATCCAATTCTTCTTGTTTGTCGTCGTCGGCATATTGGGTGTCCTCGTCAAACGGCCCTTTTTCAGAAAGCTTTTGCATCCAGTTGCCGTTTTGCCCTTGAATCCCCATGGTCAAAATTTTAATCACACTGTCCAAGATTCCGGAATCGCACAGCAACAACAGCTCGGTGAGCACTTCCAAAGACAGACCGCCGTTGACCAAATGATACCCCAATCCGTTTTTCTCTTCCAATTGGGTCTCACCGTTGACCATGCGGAAAAAGTTCAGCGCTTTATAGGCTTTTTGTGCCGCAGGGCTGTTTGCCTCGTAAGCCGCCACAAACTCGTCGATCAAAGCGCTCATATCTACCGCCATTTGATGAAAAGCGGCTTGCTGGGACTCCAGCGCCTTTTTCATGCTGGTCAGAGTAAATCCGCCCTTCATATTCATGACCTTCATGTCATAAATGGCCTCTGCCGGATTGGTGGTGGTTTGGTAACCCATCCAAACGCCGGTTTGACCCGTGCCTTCGTTTAGGTTGCCATCCAAAAAGATGTAGCCGTCGGCCTCCAACAATTTTTTGGCAGTTTCGGCCGAGCTTGCTTGTGCCAACTTCACCGATTTAATATAAACGTCTTGGGTCTGCCCCCCTTGCACGGTTTGAGCCCACGCTTCGGCAGACAGTACCGTCAGCATCATAGCCAAAACCAGCATGAACGATACCAATCTTCCCCATACGCTTCGTCTCATAGAACCACTCCTTTGTAAACACGAAAAAAATACAGGTGGCGTGCAAAAATTGGTGCAAAAGCATACCCTGCGTTTGCCCTGTCAGCCCTTTTGATTCTATGAGAGAATTTTCCTTTCCCCTCCCAAAAGGATCAAAAACGACTACTGCTCCACTATTGTGTTCAGTATACCAAATCAAGTGTTACAAACTTGTTACAAAAGCAAGGAAATCCAACCGAATCCCCAAAATAAAAAACGCCCCGTTTTTTGGCAAAACGAGACGTCAAAAACAGACAAAACCGGCAACAAAAATCCCCACCGAATGCTCGGCGGGGGGTGTATTATGGTTTCAACAAATGGTGAATCAGTCGGTTGGGGTCGTCAATAAACTGTTTGGTAACCCGATAATGCTCGGTTTGGCGGTATTCCACCCGCTCCATTCCCTCGTGGGTCAGTTGCCAAATTTCGGCATGGGGAAAAGCCATTAAAATCGGGGAATGGGTGGCAACAATCAGTTGAGAGCCACCGTCGGTCAGACGTTTCATTTCGCACAGTAGGGTGAGCAACCGCATAGGAGAAAGGGCGGCTTCTGGCTCGTCCCAAATATATAACCCCTGCCCGCCCAAGCGGTTTTGCACCAACGACAAAAAACTTTCGCCGTGAGATTGCTTGTGTAAAGAAACCCCACCGTACCCGCCAATAATCGGCGGTGCGGCGGCAGGTTGGCGGTCTAACTCGTCAATGTGCGAAGCCACGTTGTAAAAACTTTCGGCACGCAAAAAATAACTGTCGTTGGGAATGCCGCCTTTTCGCAACCCAATATACCCATGCAATTCCGAATGAGAAGACGTTGTGGTAAACCGAAAATTGCGTGAGCCCCCCTCGGGATTCAACCCAAATGCCACCGCAATGGCTTCAATCAGGGTAGACTTGCCCATGCCGTTTTCCCCCACCAAAAAGGTAACGGGAGCGGTTAAGGTAAGAGGACGTTGTGCCAAAGCTTTTACCGCAGGCAAATGAGCAAAATACGCATCATTCGGCAAAGGTTTTTCAATCAAAACGGTGTGAATGTAGTTTGGCATATTGTCTCGGTTGTATTGCTTCAAGGTCTCTCCCTCCGTCAAAACTTCGTTTTGCCACCTCCCTCGTCAGAGGGAGGATTTTGGCTGAGTTTTCCCCGTCAATCAGTATACCAAACACGGGGTGTTTTGTCAACGAAAGCATCTCCCTCACAAGGTGTTTGTTCCATTCGGTCAAGCCCCCTCCGACGAGAGATTCCCCCGTTAGGGGAAATGACTGAAGGTCAAAGGGGTGACAGCATCCGCAGGATAGCTGTCAGCAAAGCAAACTGAGGGAGAGTCCCCCACCTTTAATTGCCGCCCTCAAACAAGCAAATCCCCAACCGCTATGCAAACGGTTGGGGATTTTTCATAAAACGATTCGGTTGCGTGGTAAATGGGGTTATATCAATACCCCATCACAATGGTCGATTTCGTGTTGGATAATTTGTGCGGGCCAACCGGTAAAAGTTTTGATGCGAGTTTGAAATTCAGCAGTTTGCCACTGAACTTTGATAGTTTGATAGCGTTTGCACGGGCGGGGACCGCCGAGGAGGGAAAGACAACCCTCCTCAGTATCATAAGGCTCCGACTTTTTGATAATCTCAGGGTTGAACATTGTCACATATGTACCCTCGTTATCAAATACAATAATGCGCTTGCGCACACCAATCATATTCGCCGCCATACCGACGCAACCCTTACGGTTGGCAATCAGCGTGTCCAGCAAATCCTGCGCCACTTGCAAATCTTCTTTTGTCGCCATCTCCGACTTTACGCCAAGAAATATCGGATCGTGTATTATTTCCTTAATCATATTTTATTTGTCCTAAATTTAAATTCTTAATCTAAAAACACTCTAGTTTTATTAAAAAGATAAAAGAGATTTGCTATGCAATGATGAAACCTCCAATAAGATCTCATCATTGCATAGACAATAATTTGTTGTTATTCGTCAAAATTGACCAAACCAAAATACTTTTCAAAGAATACCTTTAGCTTTTCAATAACGGTTTGCTTCTTTTGATCACGGGAACCACCGCCGCCAAAACGAGAGACAGGCGGCATTACACGGTCAACATCTGTACCGGTTGTTTTAAGCACGCCATCACGGAAAGCGTTCTCTATAAACTTTCTGGTTTCTTCAGGTTTCAACTTTTCTTCTGCAATTAAAAGCTGAATGTCTGTTTCGCGTTGCCCTTTGACAAAACTTTGCCAATCTGCGTTAACATCGGTTTTTGTATTGATGTTAGCAATAAAGTTTTCGATCAGTTCTTTTTTAGATCTGAGCTGCAAACTTGACTTGATCGCCTTGTCAATCGCAACAAGGATTTCTTTATCTTCACAGTTGCTGTCATGGTACTTCGAAACCAACATCAAAATGTAGTCAATATTCACTTCGACCTGCTTGACGAGTTCCATTTCAAAGACAATATCATCCATGATGCTATCTTTGCTTCCCGGCTTCGGCTTGATTTCATCGTACACGTCATGGTATGTACCTGTGTAGTCTTGGAAATCGATAGGAGACAAGATTTCGTTCCCGGCAAAGCGGTCAAATGCTGACAGAATATTTCTCAGGCGGAGAATGTTGCCAAACAGAACAATAAAATCTTTCTTATTCTGTTCGCCTATGATCGGCTGTCCCAACGGGTATTTCTGCAACAGCTCAGCGATACGTTCTTCATAGCCTTTCTGTTTGCGTCCCTTGTCGTCAACACAACCATAGTAATAATCTTCATAGGATTTCAGAAGAACAATGCCATTGGCTTCCTTGTCACCAAATAAGGCAATGGCGTCGTTGGTTTCTTTTTCAAGATCACGGAAACAAACGATATTGCCAAAGGTCTTAACAGAGTTAAGGATACGATTGGTTCTTGAAAATGCCTGAATCAGACCGTGCATTTTCAAATTCTTGTCTACCCAAAGGGTGTTGAGCGTCGTTGCATCAAAGCCCGTCAGGAACATATTGACCACGATAAGCAAATCAACTTCACGTTTTTTCACTTTGTCAGAGAGGTCTTTGTAATAGTCTTGGAAGCCCTTGCTAGAGGTGTCAAAGTTGGTTTTGAAAGTCTTGTTGTATTCGTCAATCGCCATGTCCAGAAAATCACGAGAACTCTGGTCAAGTCCATCGGTATCAAAACTTTCGTCATCTAAGATGCCATCTGCACTGTCTGCTTCGTTAGGAGCAAATGAGAAGATAGTGGCAATCGTCAAATTACGGTGCTGTTCTGCAATCTGCTTTTTCAGTTCCAAATAGTATTTTTTGCATACAGGGATGGAACTGACCGCAAGCATAGAATTAAAACCATTCACACGCTGACCCTTGAGACTGTAATAGGAGTTTCGCATGGTCTTCTGGTCAAGGTGTTCCAAAATGTACTTCACAACTTCGGAGATACGCTCCTGAGAAGCAAGGGCTTCCTCAGTATCAATAGCAGTAACTTGCTTATCCTGTTTTCCATCCTTTTGCTTTACCGTGTTGATATAGTCAATGCGGAACGGCAAAACATTTCCGTCGTTAATAGCGTCAACGATTGTGTATGTATGAAGTTTATCACCAAATGCCTGCTCAGTAGTTTTGAGATTCGGATTTCCACCAGTACCTGCGTTGACCGAGAAAATCGGAGTACCCGTAAAACCAAAGATGTGATAGTTCCTAAAGTATCTATTTACCTTAACAACCTTTTCACCTTTTTTGATCTGGCCGCCCACAATTCTCGTATGCATATCACCGAACTGGCTTCTATGGCATTCATCAAACACCAAAACAATATGCTTATCCCTAATGGGATGCATGGGGTTCTTCTGAATAAAGACATCCAACTTCTGAATTGTAGTTACGATAATTCGAGAAGTAGAATCCTCAAGCTGCTTCTGCAGAATAGCCGTGCTCTTATTGCTGTTGGCAGCACCTTTTTCAAATCTGTCATACTCTTTGATGGTCTGATAGTCCAAGTCCTTGCGGTCAACAACAAACAGCACCTTATCAATGTAGGGCAAGTTTGTAGCAAGCTGTGCCGTCTTGAAAGAGGTGAGGGTTTTGCCACTGCCCG
>JAFYMD010000204.1 GCA_017556785.1 Clostridia bacterium
AGGTCAAGCAATGAATCAAAATAATTATAACTATAACGGTCAAGGACGTTAACAGGATTTTTGAAACAAGAGTACAACCCTCACGGGAAAACCGTGGGGGTTGTTTTGTTTCGGCCTTGGTAGCGTAGGGGAGGGGATGCGGATTGCCACCACGTCGGAACAAGGCTCCGCCACAGCGTTTCCCCCTGCTGGGAAAACTTGCGTGCTACGCTGTTCCTCCTTCTCCCCAAAAAGCGTTGCTTTTCGGGGCCCCCTTTTTGCCGGCTCGCAATGACGTAAGAGGAGGAAGGTCGATTTCGGATATCGCAAAGGGAGTTTTCACGAAAAGACGGTGGGAGTGGGGGAATATAAATGATTGTTGGAATTCAATCGGTGCTTATAAAAAATGCTCCGTCCAATTGGACGGAGCAAAAAGAAATCATGATTACAGGTAACGGCTGATTTTATAGCGGCGGATGAAGATGAATACCGCTATGGCAATGAGCAACACCACGACTATGGCGATGCCGATGTAAATGAGGTAGGTATAATCTACAATTTCGGCATATCCGCCTGCTTCGGCACGATAGGTAATATCGTAACTGCCGTCACCGTCCTCGTCTACGTACATGTAGGTTTCCTCGGCAACACCGGCCACCGTGTCGATTTTGGTTTGCTCGGTAATGTTGACGTTGTGGAAACGGCGCATATCGTTGTATTCGCCTTCTTCGTCTACGAAACCTATGGTGTAATCCATGGTACCGTAGTCGTTGCCTTCGATTTCAATGTCATAGTCCACACCCTCTTTTAACCGCAAGATCTTAATACGGTCGTCGGTGTCGGACGGTTCTTCGTATTCGTTGTAACTGTAATCTTCGTAGGAACTGTCGCTGTTTTGCTCAAAGGTCATGGATCCAAATGAGGTTCGCACGCTGGATTCCTGATCTTTTGAGGTCATGGTTTCACCGTTGTAGCTGACCGTGACGTCTACGGGGCAGGCAATCTTGACGTAAATGTATTTGTCCCCGCTGGCTTGTGCGGCAATTTCTCCGAAAAAGAACGCCAAGCTTTCGGCATCGGTTACCTCATAGTGACCGCCTTCGCTGGCAATGCCTTCCATAAGGGATTGCGCTTCGGTTTTGTCATATCCGTCTAACCCGAAGAAAAAGCCCAGGGTGTATATGTAAAATCCTTCTGCTTTTAATTGGTTAGCATAGTCTATGAGCTCCTGCCCTGTTTTACCGGTGTTGGCCAATCCGTCGCTCATGAGTACCACGATCTTTTTCTTGGCGGTAGAATCCTGCAACATATTTTCGGCCATTTGTAATCCGGCTTCGATATTGGTGCCGCCTCCGGCATCGATTTGGTCAATGGCTTTGTCTAAATAGGTATGGCTGTCGCTTAACGATGCGCTGACATACCCTTGGTCGTCATAGTAGGCAACACCCAAGTTACACTCGGCTTTTTTGAAAACTGCGTTTACAAATTCGTGTGCCGCTTTTTTGGTTTCATCCATAGGTGTACCGTCCATACTGCCAGAGCCGTCCAGTACCATGACGATTTCTCGTTCTTTTGGTGTGGGATTGGTGGCGTCCATTTCTTCTTGTTCGGCTTGGAGTTTTGCTAATTCGTTGATTTTATCTTGTACCGCTTCGGCGTATCGTTTGGCACCTTCGTAATTGGGGTGCATGGAATAGGAGCTTTGTTTATCATCTTTTTTTAGATTTTCTTCCTTATATTTGAAAATATGTACCGGATGAATATATGGATTGTTTCGTGAGTAGGCTCGATGCCCTTCAAACTTTTCGTCAACTGATACGAAGTGAATATTCATTCCCTCGGTAGCGCAGTATTCCACTAATTTTTTGATTTCGTTGTTGAATTCAACGGTGGCGTTGTTTATATGTTCGATTTCATGTTTGCTAACCGCAAAACTTTTTCCACCCGGTTCATACAGTTGCGGATATCCTACAATGAGTATGGTGGCTTGCGGACCGGCGAGATTTTCAATGTCATGGTATGCGTTATATAACTTTTCACGAACACCGTCGTCTTGGAAAAACAACTTCCACGCTTTGTTCAATCGGTTTACGATATAATCCTTGTCAAGGGTGCTGGAGTTCATATATGCATCGTAGATAATATTTGCAAACTCAATGTCATTTCCGCCCATGGTCATGGTAACGTAATCTACCGTACCATAGGGTAAATCCTCAAATATTTTGAACTGATACGTGACCTTGGCGTTGGGGTCTTTTAAACCGCTTTTTCGATCGTAGGGTCTCTTTTGATCATTTTTCAAATTTTCGGTTATAGCGCCGGAACAAGCTTCAAAAAACCAATATTGGTCTTTGTAGTAACTCAGTTCCCGATCTAATCCGGGTATTTCCAACATACCGGACCAACTGTTTTCGGAACGATGGGCGAGCCAGTCTTCTTCTAAAACCTTTTTTGCTTCGGGAAGGTGTTGTCCGTAAAAGTCCTCAATTCCTTCCCCGGCAGAGTAGGAGTCACCCAGGGATACTACGATGGGACGATCAACCCCTTGGTCGTCGGTTACGGTTGCCTCAGCAGTGGAGGCGGGAGTGGGCAAAATCACCATGGTAAATACAAGCCAGGCGATGAGAAACAAACTAAATATGCCTTTGAAGGTCAAAACTTGATCGAAATGTTCTAATTTGGACATCATTGTGCGGTCATCTCCTGTACTGTCATATTTTCTAAGGTTACCGCATCAATGCGGGCAACGGTTTTTACTGTGGTGACGGTGGGAAACGGTTGGTTTACATAATATTTACTGGTTTGGCTGTCATACGACGTGATGGTGGTGGATTCCGATAGCAGTACCGGTACGGTGTTGTTATATTCGGTGTTGTAGCCGACGGGGTTGGCAAATACTTGACCACCGATTTCGTAAATACCCCAAACCATTCCCTGTTGGGTGGTATAAACGGTGGTATACACGGGGTGTTGTTCGGTGCCGGTGGCGGTAATTTCTTTTTCGTCAATCAAACTACCGTCAATGTTGTATTCGGTGGTAATGGGGTAGGTGGTAAAGCCACGGCTGATAAGGTTTTGGTAAGCGGTTGCTTCGGTGGAAGCGGAAGCAGCTGCTTGCGTTTGGGAAATAACGGTGCCGTTTTGAGCATAGTATTGGTCTGCGTTGGGGCGAGAAACTTCATACGAGGGGGGCATGGGGTCAGAGGGGGGATTGTTGATGCCGATGGATCCGTTGTTTTGAGGTTCCGAGGGGACAGGTGCGGGGGCGGAAACCACCGAAGAAGCGTTGCCGCCGGCGGTGTCATTTTTGGCATCAAACAAGCCGAAACTGTCTAAGGCGAAATAAACCCCTACCGCTACTGCCGCGACCAATAAGACCAACAGACCGATCTTGATCCAAATGCGAATTTGCTTTTGCTTTTTGGAAAGTGCAGCACGCTTGTCTTTTTTCTTTTGTTTGTTATCTTTTTTATACTGTTGCTTGGCATGGGACCAGGCTTGCTTTTTTTCTTGCTTTTGCTTGGCCTTTTGTTCGGGGGTTAAGACCAATTTGGGTGGTGTTTTTGGGGTGTCGTCGGCCATGGTCAATGCCTTTTGGCCGCACATGGGGCAGAATTGTGCGCCCTCTTTCATGGGAGCACCACATTTGCCGCAAAACTGACTCATAGAAAAAACTCCTCTCTTATAACCAAAAATCGGTGAATAAAAACATAGTATGATTGTTTTGGACACAGTATACCATATTTTTGTCAAAAAAGAAAGAAGGAAAAACAAAATTTGGAAAAAAACGGGACTGCGGGAGCAAAGACAGAATGGGCAAGGGAAAGAAAAAAATTCCCCGGCAACAATCCTTGACATTTTGACAGATCCATATATAATAGACTTACCAGTTTTTTTAGGAGTGATACCTTATGAAAAAAGTAATTATGTTGATTTTGGCTTGTTTGCTGTGCTTTTCGTTGACGGCCTGCAGTGGTGATGCCGACGTGACCGGCACTTGGGAAGCAACTATTCCCATGAGCGAAGTAACCGCCGGCGAGTTGGATGGCGATGCCACGATGGTTATGACCTTGAATGAAGATGGCACCGGTACGCTTACAATGGATGATGCTACCGTGGAAGCGATATTGGAAGCAGCCGTTGCACAACAAGGAATATCTATGGATGAATTTTTGGAAGCAACCCAAAAAAGCAAACAAGAGGCAATGGAAGAATTGGGGCTAAACATGGATCAAGAGATAAAATGGGAATTGGACGGCGATCAATTGTCGCTTACCATAGGCGATGAAAAGGAAGTCGTTACCTTTGATGGCGATACCATTGAAACCCAAAACGGAAAATTTACCCGCAAATAAATCCAATCGCTTGAACGCCCTGCTGTGTGCAGGGCGTTTTTTTATAGTAGGGGATGGCGTTTGGGAAACGGATGAACGTTACAGACAGTCCGCACTTGCGATTGTTGAAAATAAGGGGATGCGGATTGCCACCACGTCGGAACAAGGGGAGGCGGATTGCCACGCCTTCGGCTCGCAATGACACAGTTGGGGAGATTGGTTGCGTTGCGGGTAACGAGCCCGAGCGCTCGCAGTGCGAGAAACAGCGAGGGCGCAGTTGGTGCCGCGGTCAAAAGTTGCAGGCGCTACAAGCCGTAGCAACTTTTGGGTACCGCAAACGGGAGGTTGGAC
>JAFYMD010000205.1 GCA_017556785.1 Clostridia bacterium
GGTTATTATAATCGAGGGGGTTTTTGTATAATAAAAAGCGGTTTCTTTCTTGCCGATGAATTTACTTGTAAAAACAACCCAATTGTGGTATACTAATAAAATAATCGATGATATTACGGTCAATTTATTGGTTTGGAGAAGAGAAAAACATGTTTTTACTGAAAAAACGACAAGTACCGTCTCGGTTGTGCCGCCCAAAAGAGCGATATGCTTTGACGTTTTTCTTGGGGCTGTTTGCCGCAGGGGTGCTGTTTATCCCTTATATGATCGAAGGCCAAGGGTACTTTTTGTTTTACGGTGACTTTAACGTACAACAAATACCCTTTTATCAGCATGCTCATGATATGGTTCGTTCGGGGTGCTTTGGTTGGGATTTCGGAACCGATCTGGGAGCCAATTTCATTGGTTCGTACAGTTTTTATTTGCTTGGGAGTCCCTTCTTTTGGTTGACCTTGCTCTTTCCCAATTGGATGGTTCCTTATTTAATGGGACCGTTGCTGATTTTGAAATTTGCCTGTGCCGCGTTGGCGGCATACGCTTTTATCACACGGTTTGTGCGCAACAAAAATTTTGCCATGTTAGGCGGCATTTTATATGCATTTTCCGGATATTCGGTCTACAACATCTTTTTCAACCATTTTCATGAAGCCATCATTTATTTCCCGCTGTTACTGCTCACGTTAGAGTGGTTTATGTGTCGCGAACGATTTGCTCCGTTTATTTTTATGGTTGCGCTTTGCAGCATTTCCAACTACTATTTCTTCTTTGGCATGGTCTTGTTTGTCTTGCTGTATTTTGTGGTACGCACGCTGTCGGGCGATTGGGATTTGTTTTGCCGTCGGTGTTGTATCAAACGAGATTTTGCCCGATTCGGTTTTTTGGCTTTGGCGGCTATGCTGGGGCTGTTGCTCAGCGCGGTAATGTTGTTGCCTTCGGCACTCGCCATTGCTGACAATACCCGCTTGGACAGTTATTTGACCGGGTGGGGAGGCTTGGTGTATGACCGAAGCCAAATCTATAGTTATATTTTCCAATGCTTCTTTTTCCCGCCTGATTTGCCGGCACGGCCGATCTTTTTCCCCGGGGCTGACGTAAAATGGTCCTCTATGGCAGGGTGGTTGCCTTTGTTCAGCATGACCGGCGTGATCGCGTACATGGCGGCACACCGAAAAAGTTGGCAAAAAAAGTTGTTGGTTACCTGCGGTGTGATCGCGTTTATCCCCATTTTAAACAGCGCGTTTTCTCTGTTTAACTACAACTATTATGCTCGATGGTTTTATATGCCCATTTTAATTATGGCGCTTATGACCGTGCAAGGCTTAGAGGATCAAGAAGTCAATTGGTTTAAAGGCTGGCGGTGGACTTTTGGCATTACGTTGGCCATATTTTTGGCAATCGGATTTTTCCCGCAGGGACAATATGCCGACGGTACTTTTTCCGGATTTGGTCTGTATACCGCAGATGACGCGGGCATTTACAAAGGACGATTTTTCATCACGTCGGGGATTGCGCTGGCGGGGCTGGTGGTTTTGTTTTTGTTGTTGTGGTTGCGTAAACGGTTTAAACGAGAGTTTACGGTCACGGCAATTGCTTGTACCTTGTTGCTTTCCATGATCTATTCCTCCTATTTTGTGGGAGAAGGAAAAGGAATCAGCAGTTATGACCATGAAATTATAGGACTGCTTAACAACGATCCCATTGTGTTGCAAGATACAAAAGGCGCCAAAAAACCTACCGATCAAATCGACGATTTGCGAATTGACGTGTATCCGCCCGATTCAGCGATGGACAACACGGGTATGTATATGGGAATTAGCAGTATGCATGCGTTTCACAGTATTATACCCGGCTCGGTGATGGAGTTTTATGACTACGTGGGGGTGGGCAGAAGTGTGGCTACCCGCGCGGAAACCGAATATTATGCCCTAAGAGGGTTGCTGTCGGTCAAGTACGTGCTCGACCGTGCGGATGATGACCAAGATTTTTTGAACGAATACCATGTAGGGCAAATGCCGAGGTATTCGGTGTATACCGGCTCGGATGAATTGGGTGTCGGCAAACGAGACCAATATGCCCAACAGGGGTATTATATTTACGAAAACGACTATTTTATTCCCTATGGCTTCACCTATGATTTTTACATGACCCAAGAGTATTTAGACACGTTCCATAAAGAAGAACGTGCCGAAATGATGTTAAAAGCCCTGTTGCTGACCGATGAGCAGATCAAAAAATACGGTGGACAATTGCAAGACGTTTCGCAACAAGGGGTAAATTATAAGCAGGAACTGACCTACGATTTTTATTACCAAAATTGCATTGATCGAGCTATGACCGCGTGCAGCGAGTTTACGGTGGTCAAAAACGGTTTTACCGCCAAAACTACGTTGCAAAAAGACAATTTGGTGTTTTTCAGTATTCCTTATGACACAGGGTGGTCGGCTACGGTAGACGGTAAGCCTGTGGCAATTGAAAAGGTTAACGTTGGCTTTATGGCGGTGCCGGTGAAAGGGGACGGACAAACTCACACCATTTGCTTTACTTATACCACACCCGGTTTGGGCATGGGAATTTTGGTAAGCGGTGTTGCTCTGATTGCTACCGCAGTATTGTTGGCATTGCTTGCCGTGTTGCGTAAAAAAAGACCCGCATGGTTTGCTCCATTGCCGCCGATTGCAAAAAACACCCTTTCGTGTGATGAGGGGGCTTGTATGGCAGAAGACGTGGTGGTTGTGACCGACGATGATTTTCAGCGGTTAGAGGAACCAATGCAACCACAGGAACCTACGGAGCTTTCCGATACGGCAGAGGAGGAAGAGTAATGGCTGTGTTATATGTTGTGGTGCCGTGTTACAACGAACAAGAAGTATTGCCCGAAACCAATCGACGATTAACCGAGAAATTGGCTTCTATGATTCAAAACGGCGTATGCGATGAACAAAGTCGCATTTTGTACGTGGACGACGGCAGTACCGATAGCACCTTTGGGTTGATTGAACAATACCATAACGAGAGTCCTTTGGTGTGCGGTATTCGCTTGGCACACAACAGGGGACATCAAGCCGCTTTGTTGGCGGGACTTATGACTGCCAAGGGAATGTGTGACTGTGCCGCTTCCATGGATGCCGACTTGCAAGACGATATCAACGTACTGGACGGATTTATGCAGAAGTACTACGACGGATGTCACGTGGTTTACGGGGTTCGCAGTAAGCGGGATACCGACACGGGTTTCAAACGGATCACCGCCCAAGGGTACTACAAAGTGCTAAAACTTTTGGGAGTTCAGGTGGTATATAATCATGCCGACTGTCGGTTGCTCAGTCGTCGTGCGTTGGAGGAGTTGTCCCATTACCGCGAAAGCAACCTGTTCCTGCGGGGAATCGTGCCGCATATGGGCTTTCGGCAAGACGTGGTGTATTTTGAGCGTGCCGAGCGATTTGCGGGGACGAGTAAATATCCTTTGAAGAAAATGCTGGGATTGGCGTGGGACGGTGTCACGTCGTTTAGTGTCAAACCCTTGAAAATGATTACCGCTTTTGGAGTGCTGACCACGGCAGTTAC
>JAFYMD010000206.1 GCA_017556785.1 Clostridia bacterium
CCGCGGGTGTTGGTCAAGTTTAAGGTTTGGTGCGCCAACATGGTGGTGCATCGTTCATCAAACAAATCGCAGGGCAAACTGGTTGCTTGTTCCAATCTTTTGGCAAATTCGGCACATTGTTGGGCACGAAACCCTCGGCTACCGTCCATGTTGATAGGTTCCCCTACCACAATGCGTTGCACCTTGCGTTCTTTTACCACTTGTTGAATGGCGTCAATTAACAAATCGGGGTCTTTTTGGGTGATGGTTCCCACGGGACTGGCAAGCATTTGCATGGGGTCGCAAATGGCAAGACCGGTGCGAACGTCACCGTAATCTACTGCTAAAATTACCATATTACTTTTGAATCTTCAGCGAAATGTCAAAGGCCTTGACCGAATGGGTAATGGCGCCTACCGAAATAATGTCTACCCCCGTTTTTGCAATGGCGGCTATGGTTTGGTGGGTAATTCCCCCCGACGCTTCGGTCAATGCCCGACCGCCTACAATGGCTACCGCTTGGGTCATGGTCTGGTTGTCCATGTTGTCCAGCATAATGATGTCGGCACCCACTTCGGCTGCTTCGGCTACCTCTGCCAAGGTACGGGTTTCCACTTCGATTTTGACCGTGTGACCCAATTTTTGGCGCAATGCGGTGACCGCGGCGGTGATTCCCCCTGCGGCGTCAATGTGATTGTCTTTGAGCATGGCACAATCAGACAAATTGAATCTATGGTTTTTACCGCCCCCGCAGGTAACGGCATATTTTTGCAATGCACGCATTCCCGGCAAGGTTTTGCGGGTGTCGGCTATGGTGGCGCGGGTGCCTTGCACCAAGGTGACCAATTCATGGGTGGCGGTGGCAATCCCCGACATATGTTGAATCAGGTTCAAGGCGGTGCGTTCCCCCTTGAGCAACAAGGTGACGGGGCCGGTGACGGTGGCAATGATATCGCCCTTTTGCAGTTGGTCGCCGTCTTGCTTGTGTACCGTAAAGGTAAAAGAGGAGGAAAGCAGGGTAAATACACGCAACGCAACCTCCAAGCCGCACAGCACCCCGTCGTTTTTGGCCAGCATATGGGCGGTGGCAATTTGGTTGGGGTCTAACATCAGGTCGGTGGCAACGTCAATGTAATTGATATCTTCTTGTAAGGCGGTTTGAATCAGGTGGTCTGTGTAAAATTCCGGTAAGATCATCTTGCTTGAATCTCCTTTAATATAATGTGTGCCATGGTGGCAAGGGACAGGGTTTCTATGTATTCCCTGGTCAGGGCAAACTGTCCCATTTTCAACCGTGCCATGTATCGGTCAATGGTTTTTAATCCTTCCCGTACCGCACCCATGTCGGGCAAAACAAAAGAAGCCCGTTGCATAATATCGTTGATGGCGGTGTCCATGCCCTTGGGCAAGGGAGCACCGTGTGTATTGTCGGGTTGGGGCAGAGGAGGCGGGGTGAATTGTCCCTGATGCATTTTGCGGCAAATGTCTTGCGCCGCCCGCCGTCCGAATACCAATCCCTCTAACAGAGAGTTGGAAGCCAAACGGTTTCTGCCGTGTACACCGGTACAGGCACATTCCCCTGCGGCATATAAACGGTCTATGTCGGTTTTGGCGTTGGTGTTTACACGAATTCCTCCCATAAGGTAATGGTGGCAGGGGAAAATAGGAATCGGCTCTTTGGTCATATCTACGCCCGAAGCCAAACATTTTTCGTAAATCATGGGGAATCGCTTTTTGAGGAATTCTTCCCCTTTGTAAGCAATATCTAAGTAAAAATGCTCGTCAGCTTGACGGCGGCTTTCCAAAATGATGGATTTTGCCACTACATCGCGAGGAGCAAGTTCCAGCCGTTGGTCATAAAGGTGCATAAATCGTTCTTTGTGGCAGTTGAGCAGGTACGCACCTTCTCCTCGCACCGCTTCGCTTATAAGAAACCGTTGACGGGTGGTGGTGTCACCCCCCGCAAAAGAAGAAGGGTGAAATTGCACGTAGTCTAAGTGAGAAATACGGCAACCCATTTCCCAAGCCAACCGAATGCCGTCGCCGGTGGCAATGGGTGAGTTGGTGGTGTAGCGATACACTTGCCCAATTCCGCCGGTGGCAAGCACCACATAGGGGGCGGCGGTTACAACGGCTTGGTCTTTTTGCAAAATATGAGCAAAAAAGCCGCCGTCAATGCGGTCAAGATGATATAGAATACTGTATTCCGCAATTTCAATGTTGCTTCGTTGTCGCACAGCGGCACACAGTTTTTGAGAAATTTCGTGACCGGTTGAGTCTTTGTGGTGTACAATTCGTCGACGGCAATGCCCGCCTTCCAAGGTGGCGTTGAGCGAGCCGTCGGGACGTTTGTCAAAATCCACCCCGAATTCTTGGTACAAACGGCGCACGTCACAAGGACCTTCTTTTACCAAAAGGTCTACCGAAACGGGGTCGTTTTCACGGTGCCCTGCGATCATGGTGTCTTCTATATGCAGGTCGTAAGAATCTTCTTGTAAATCCAAAACCGCCGCTACCCCGCCTTGGGCGAGGTCGGTGTTGGATTCTTCCATATTTTCTTTACACAAAACCAAAACGGTTTTGTCGGCGGGAAAGTTAAGGGCACAGTACAAACCTGCTACACCGCTACCCGCTATGATTACATCGTATTGCTTTAACACCCAATCAATCTTCTTTCTGTTATGACTTGATTGTAATTTTGTTAACCGCCGTATGCCAGCATTTTGTCTATGGCGGCTTTGGCACCTGCCCGTACGGTGGGGTCTACGGTCATTTCTTTGCCGCCTTCCCCTTTCAGCGCCGCCAGCAGGTCAGTAAGGGTGGTCATTTTCATGTCGGGGCAGATTAGCGTGTCGCCACAGGCTTGAATATACCGTTTGTTGGTGGTTTCATGCAGATTTAAGTATTCGGCAACCCCTCGCTCGGTGGCGATAATCACGTCGCCCGCTTGGGCTTTGGCAAAGTTGATGATGTCGGCAGTCGACCCTGCCATGTCACACAGCGCCACCACTTCGGGCTTGCATTCGGGATGCACCGCAACGGGGGTGTTGGGGTATTCGGCTTTGATTGCGGCGATTTGCTGAGGGGTCACCTTGTTATGTACCGGACAGTACCCGTCCCAAACGGTTACGTTTTTGTGGGGACAGCTTTGTGCCACAAACCGACCTAAGTTTTGGTCGGGAATAAATAAAATGTCGGTCTGCTCCATGGCATTGACGATTTTCACCGCGCTGGAGGAGGTGACGCAAATGTCGCATTCGGCCTTGAGAGCGGCGGTGGTGTTGATATAACAGCAAACGGCGGTATGGGGATTTTGTTGCTTAAACGCCCGCACCCGCGACGGGTCAATTTGGGTTGCCATGGGGCAGGTAGCGTTGGGCGAAGCCAAAATCACCTGTTTGTCAGGGGAAAGAATTTTGACCGTTTCGGCCATAAAATCCACCCCGCACAAAATGACCCGACGGTTGGGCAATTTGGCAACCGCCGCCGCCAATTTAAACGAGTCACCGGTAATGTCGGCGGCATCTACAATTTCGGGCGGTTGATAGGTATGCGCCAAAATTACCGTGTCGGTTTCTTGCTTGACTTGTTGGATTTGGTTGAGCAGTTCCTGCTTGGTCATAGTAAAGCACCTCGCCGTGAAGATACAATTTTTTTCATTTTACCACAACTTAGGGAAAAAGGGTAGTCTTTTTCTTGCAAAATGGCGAAAAAAATTATAATTTGCCCCCTGCCTCATTTGCCAAGCCGTTGGGGGATGGTTCAGACAAAAAATGTCGCGACTGATTTTCAGCCACGACATTTTTACGCTTGTTATTATTTGGTTCCCAGCAAACGGTCGCCGGCATCGCCCAAGCCGGGCAAAATATAGCCGTTTTCGTTTAGGCAACGATCCAAGGTGGAAACGTATACCATTACGTCGGGATGGGTTTGGGCTACCTTGCTGACGCCCTCGGGCGCGCCGATGATGGCCATGAATTTAATGTTTTTGCATCCTCTCTTTTTCAAAGAGGTTATGGCATCGCAAGCACTGCCGCCGGTGGCAAGCATGGGATCTAACACCAGCACCAGCTTGTCTTCGATCCCTTCGGGCAATTTACAATAATATTCTTTGGGTTCCAAGGTCTCTTCGTCACGGTACATGCCTATGTGACCCACTCTGGCGGTGGGGAACAGCACGTGCACACCGTTTACCATGCCCAAGCCGGCCCGCAAAATGGGCACCACCGCAATGGCGTTGTCCTTTACCATGCGTTGGGTGCAAACCTCTAAGGGGGTTTCCACCTCTACGTCTACCGTGGGAACGCCTTCTTTTAAGCATTCAAAGGTCATAAGGGTGGTGATTTCTTCGATCAACTCCCGAAACTCTTTCATGCTGGTACGTTTGTCTCGCAAAATGGCGATCTTGTGATTGATCAGCGGGTGGTTGAAGATCATAACGTTGTCAAATTGTTTCATATGGGATTCCTCTTTTCCAATGGATGAGACTCAGTCTTTGGTTCGGCACACCTTGGTCAGCACCAGATTGGTAATGATGCCGACGATCAATGCGGTGGCAATGGGAGTGATTTGAATAAACTTGGAAACCGCACCGGCAGCATCGATGTCATAGGGGATTTGAATTGCCAAGCCGCCAATACCGGTGATCAAAATCGAAGCAACCACAAACAGATTTTTGTTGTCGTCTAAATCCAAGTTTTTGAACATTCTTAACCCGGAAACCGCAATAAATCCGTACAGCGTGAGGCATACACCACCCATGACACAGGAAGGAATGGTTTGCAACACCGCCATGACGGGGCACAAAAAGGACAGGACAATGCACATGATGGCCGTGCAGGTAATGGTGGAGACCGAAGCGTTGCGGGTAATGGCCACACAACCTACCGATTCCCCATAGGTGGTGTTGGGGCATACCCCAAATACCGTACCCAAAATAGAGCCCACACCGTCACCCAGCAAGGTGCGTTTCAAGCCGGGTTTTTCAATCAAGTCTTGCCCAACAATGGTGGACAGGTTTTTGTGGTCGGCAATATGTTCGGCAAATACCACCAAGGCGACCGGCAAAAAGGCGATGACCACCTCGGCAATACCGCCGGCATTTAACAACACCTTGTCATTGACCACTTCTTTGATTCCTTCGATCAAAGCGAAATCGGGATAATTGACAAATGCGGTGAGTCCTTTGAAGGTACCGTCTGCGGCAAAGAAGTTGTCGTATACCGGTTGGAAATTGATGATTTGCAAATATTCAACGTCAAACGCTTTTCCCAGCACGGTGAACAGGGCGGCAAATGAGTACCCAATGCCGATCCCCAAAATAAAGGGGAACAACCGAGGGGCTTGCCAACGTTTTTGGGTGGAGCAAATTACGACGGTAAAGAAGGTGATCAACCCGCACAGCAAGGCGATCAAGTTGTATCCGCTGTTGACTTGAGGGGCGTTGGTGCGTACAATATCGCTCATGGCGGCGCCTGCCAAAGAAAGACCGATCAACGCAACCGTAGGCCCAATAATAACGGGCGGCATGAGTTTGTTGACCCAATTGGTTCCCGCAAAGTGTATGACAATGGCAA
>JAFYMD010000023.1 GCA_017556785.1 Clostridia bacterium
CCCCCCCATTGCCTGCTTTTGACGAATTGGCATATTGCCGTTGCAAATCGGAAAGCGTTCGTTTTGCCATGGTTTACCCCTCCTTCTTTTCGGTTTGCGAATAGTAGATTTCTTGATATTCCACGTTGTTTGCCAACAGACTGTCGTGGGTTCCTACCCCCGTAACGGTACCGTTGTCCATAACAATAATTTGGTCGGCTTCGATCACCGAGCCAATGCGTTGGGCAATAATAATTTTAGTGGTGTCTTGCAGTTCCTGCGCAAATGCTTTCCGAATATGCGCTTCGGTTGCCGTGTCCACCGCCGACGTAGAGTCGTCCAAAATCAAAATCTTGGGTTTTTTGAGCAAAGCGCGGGCAATGCACAACCGTTGCTTTTGTCCCCCCGACACGTTGGTGCCCCCTTGATCCAGGTCGGTTTGGTACCCTTGGGTAAAGCTGTCAATAAACTTGTCTGCCTGGGCATTGGCTGCCGCCTGCCGCAATTCTTCTTCGGTGGCGTCCCCGTTGCCCCAACGCAGGTTTTCTTCTATGGTACCCGAAAACAGCACGTTTTTTTGCAGAACCATACCTACCCCTTCTCGCAGATGGTACAAGGAATAGTCTTTTACGTTGATTCCGTCCACCAGCACCTCACCCTCGTCAGGATCATAAAAGCGGGGAATCATGGAAACCAAGGTGGTTTTGCCGCAACCCGTAGACCCGATAATGCCCACGGTACTGCCGCCACGTATGGTCAAATTGATGTTGTTGAGCACACAATCTTGGCTGTCCTTGTAATAACGGAAGGTAACGTTTTTAAATTCAATGTCGCCGCGTTCCACCGTCTTGTCTGTGCAAGCGGCGTTCAGATCGTTTAGGTCGGATTGTTCGTTCAACACCTCTTTGATCCGTTTGGCGGAAGCCAGCGCACGGGAAGAGGTCATGAGCATCATGGTAACCATCATAAGAGAAGTCAAAATTTGGGTCACGTAGGTAATAAAAGCGGACAGGTCGCCGTAAGGCATGTCACCTGCTACCACGCGATTACCGCCAAACCACAACACCGTAAGCACGGTCAGATTCATAAACAGAGTAACAATAGGCCCAATGTAGATCATGATTTTTAACGCTCGCATATTGGCATTTCTCAAGTCACCGTTGGCCTTGCGGAATTTTTGTTGTTCATGATCCTCTCGCACAAACGACTTGACTACCCGCACGTTGGTAATGTTTTCTTGTACGGTAGAGTTTAATCCGTCGATTTTGGTTTGCACGGTAGAAAAACGAGAAAATCCTTTGGCAATGATACTGCCTATGGAAATGAGCATAAGAGGAATGGAAACCGCCAAAATCACCGCCAAATCGGGACGAAGATTAACCGCCATAATCACCCCGCCAATCAACATACCGGGTGAACGCAAAGCCATGCGCAACAACATATTTACAAAGTTTTGCACCTGTGTTACGTCGTTGGTGGCACGGGTAACCAACGAACCGGTAGAAAATCGGTCAATGTTGGCAAACGAAAAACCTTGAATTTTGCGGTACACGTCTTCCCGCAAATCAGCGGCAAAGTTAACCGATGCCTTGGCACCGAAGTAAGCACCGCCCACACCGCCAATCATCATCATAAGGGCGGTAACAATCATCATAACCGTAACCCCTGCGCTATAACCCACACCTTCACCTGCGGCATGGTTAATAATCATGGCAAGGTAACGAGGCATAAGTACCTCGCCGATTACCTCTACAATCATACACAAAGGGCCTAATATAAAGTAAAGCCGATAGGGCTTAACGTATTGCAGCCATTGTTTCATGCTTCTGTCTCCTCTTTTAAGGTTTGCAGATTGGCCGCCATGCGACGGTAAAAGTCTGCCAATTGTTCTCGTTCTTGCGGGGTAAAACCCACGTATTTCTCTTGATCGATGCGTTGCATTTCTTCCCGACACCGTCGGGCGATCGCCTCCCCTTTGGCGGTCAGGCGAATGGCAACGTACCGCAAATCCTCTTGGTTGGTGGTCTTTTCAACCCATCCGCTTTTTTCCATTCGTTTGACCGAAACGGTCACCGAAGCGGGAGTCACGTTCATACGATGGGCCAATTCTTTTTGAAATAAGGGCTGATGATCCAACAAGATCATAAGCATAAGCGGTTGTCCGTAATGCAACCCCAAACTGCCCACGGCCTTTTGGTGAATATTGCGCTGGCAACAATGCAATTGACGGTCCAACAGGGACAATTCCTCAGAGGTAATTTCCATGTCTGTATCTCCTTTGAAACCGATCCGACGGCAAATAATTAAACAACTAAGTAATTATATGGCTATGCCACGGGTTTTGTCAATGCTTTTGGGGAAAAATAAAAACAAAAGTTTCGGCTATGTTCAAACTTTATTCACATTTCAGGATTATAGTGAAATCACAGTACCATTACAAGAAAGGATTCGGATGTTTATGAACGAGTATCCCTTCCCCCCCTCGGGTCAAGAGCCGTCGGCTCCCCCCCTTTCTTATGCAACACCGCCGCAAAATCAATGGGAGCCTGCTTCGGTAAAAAGCTATACCGCTCCCACCTACGATCGCTTTTCGGCAACCAATATAGACACACACGGTCTACCAAACACTCCGCCGCCCAAGCCAACCATTTCCAAAGAAAAACGCAAGGTACCGTTGGCGGTGGCCGTCCTGACCGGTACCGGTGCCTCTATTTTGTCGGGGGTTTTGGTGGCGCTGATCATGGTGTGGAGCATGGGCTTTGGTCAGTTGGGAACCAAAGAATCTGACAACCAATCCCCTTCCCCCGATCCGTCGGTTAGCGGTGCGTCGGTAGTCGAAACCGGCCCAATTGTGGTCAACGGCAACTCTGCTTCGGCCGAAGCGGTTGCCAAAAAAGCGTTACCTTCGGTGGTTAGCATTGTTACCACCGCACGGGTTAACAACTACTTTTACGGCGTTTCGGAAGAAGGCAGCGAAGGCTCTGGTATTGTATATACCGCCGACGGCTACATTATTACCAATTATCACGTAATCGAAGCCGCCGTGGTTTACAACGGTCAAGTACAGGTATATTTACCTTCTAACACCACCACAGGGCATACCGCCACGGTTGTGGGGTACGACATCAGCTCTGACTTGGCGTTAGTTAAAATCGAAGCGACCGGTCTGTTGCCCATGGAAATCGGGGATTCCGACGCGCTGAGTGTGGGACAAAGCGCCATTGCCATAGGCAGTCCCGGTGGCATGGACTTTATGGGTTCGGTAAGTATGGGAATCATTAGCGGGTTAGACCGTAAGCTGCAATTGGAAAATTCCAACACCGTAATTAACCTAATCCAAACCGATGCCGCCATCAACCCCGGGAATTCGGGTGGTGCGTTGGTCGATGCCCAAGGTATGTTAATTGGCATTAACAGCGCAAAAATGGCTGCCGACAATTTTGAGGGAATGGGGTTTGCCATTCCGGTCAATCATGCCGTAACCATTGTCGACCGCATTATTAAAAACGTAGACACCCCAAAGCCCTACATGGGGATTCAGCTCAACACCTATTATGACGGCGACATGCTAAAAGCCATAGGCTACCCCGCCGGGGTGGTGGTCGATCGCGTGGTAGACGGCAGTCCCGCCGACAACGCAGGGTTGATCAAATACGATATTATTACCCACGTCAACGGTGTTGCGGTCACCTCGTACACCCAATTCAACAGCGAAAAAGAAAAATACAAGCCGGGTGACACCATCGAGCTGACGGTATATCGTCAGCCCAAGACCTACACCGTGCAATTAACCTTGGGTACCGCCAACAACTAAAAAAAAGCAAAAAATTCATGAACTGTTCACAATTACGTCATATTTAGTTCATATTTCCCCTGTATACTAAACTTGTTCCCAAAGAGGAACGCTCCTTTTTTCATATTTCCCCTACAACGGAATCGGTTTTGCCCTTTGGGTGAGGCCGATTTCGTTTGTTTTAACTTTTAATTGACATGGCTGGTTACTTCTTCTATAATGTTACCAAACAGGAGGGATTACCATGACCGACTTACAAAACCTAAATCGCAGTATATTATTTAAACAAGCGGGTGGCAAAACCATTTTCCAACCCCGCATAGATTGCTGGTACGACGACCGCGCCTACCGAGGAGAAGCCTTACCCGCAGGGTATGAGGGCATGAGCCGCAAGCAGTTATACGAAGCCTTGGGGGTTTCGGCACGGCTATATGAATTTAACGCCTGCTTAGAGCGATATTTCCCCGAAGAAGTCAAACAACACTCCCGTCGGTTGGACGATCGCCACGTGGAATACATCATAGAAACACCCTTGGGTACGGTCAACACCATTTACGCTTCCAACACCAGCAACGCAGGACAAATGCCTGCCAAATGGTGGATTGAAGACGAAAAGGATCTGGCAATTTGGTCCTACTTGGACGAGGTTGCGGAATACCGCTTTAACATGGACACCTACCACCGCCTGCAAAAAGAACTGGGACATTTGGGTATTCCCACCATGTTTTTGCCCCGTCCCAATTTGCAACATATGTTCATAGAAGCTTGCGGGGTCGAAAACACCTATTACCTGCAGGCCGACTCCCCCGACGAGCTGGACGCTTATTTCGCCGCCCGCTCTCGCGGACACGATAAAATGCTGAAGGTGGTTGCCGAGTGCCCCATAGAATGCATTAACTACGGCGACAACCTGCATTGTAAAATTTTGCCGCCCTATTTGTTTGAAAAATACATTTTGCCCGAATACCAAAAACGAGGTGAGGTGTTACACAAAGCGGGAAAATTCCTGCACTCCCATTGGGACGGTGACGTAGCAGGCTTTTTGCCCTACGCCAAAACCTGTTTTTTGGACGGGATCGAAGCCATTACCCCCACCCCACAAGGCGACGTGACGGTGGAGCAGGTAAAAGAAGCGTTGGGTGACGGGGTGTTTCTCATAGACGGATTGGCGGCGGTGCTGTTTTCCGACGTTTATCCTTTAGACCAACTCAAACATCAGGTCGAACAGTTGCTGCATTTGTTCGAAGGACAATTGGTATTGGGAATTTCGGACGAGTTTCCTTCCGACGGCAACTTGGATCGCATTTTGGTGGTGCGGGACATGGTAGAAGAATTCAACGCCAAGCGGTAATCGAATTGATATAAGTAGTAACGCCCTGCGGTAGTTTACCGCAGGGCGTTGTTGTTATAAGAACAAATTATGATTGTTGGGTAGATTCAGGTGGCGCATTCACAAGGTCTTTTGCTTCCATATTTTCTTTGACCAAACGGTAAACCGTAGCGGTCAAGGGAACTGCAACCAACATACCCACGATTCCAAACAGGGCGCCACCCACGGTAATGGATGCCAACACCATAAAAGCAGGCATGCCCACCGAAGAGCCGACCACTCTGGGGTAAATGATGTTGCCCTCTAACTGTTGCAACACCAAAATGAACAGCAGGAACAACAATGCTTTGATCGGTGAAACAGGCAAAATGAGCAAGGCACCAATGGCGGCACCGATATACGCACCCGCCACGGGAATCAAGGTCAAAAATCCTACCAACGCTCCAATCATAGCGGCGTAAGGGAAGCCGAAGATCCACATGCCAACGGCACACAAAACGCCCAAGATCACCGCTTCGGTACATTGCCCTACAATATAGCGGTGAAAAGACTCGTTGAGCGCGTGCAACACTTTTCCTGCTTTTTTAAGCCACGATTCACGCACATAATGGTATATCACCTTGCGGCAACGACCTTTCATTTTTTCCTTGCTGGCCAAAATATATACCGCAAACACCAAGCTGAGGAAAATGGTAACCATGGTAGAAAATACCGATGCTACCGCCGAAACCAAGGTGTTAACCGCTCCGCTGATACCGGTACCCAAGAAATTGATCATACCGGAGGCCAACGCGACCCAATCCACCGACGTGATTTTTTGAATTACGTCTTGGGGCAACACCTTTTGCACCCAAGCGCTTTGGGTAATGGTTTGCGCAACGTCGGGGATTTTGGAAATGATCAGGCTGATACAGTTGATGAGTTGAGGAACCACCAACCCCAACACCAAAGCGATAAATGCCAACAGGGTAACGATTGCCGCCGTCAAGCAGACCGGCCGACGACTTTTGATAACCGCTTTTTTATGGTTTGATTTGGGGAAATAATGGCGTTCATAAAAGGACATGAGAATGTTCAGCACGTAGGCAATGGCAAATCCTACGACCACCGGGGTCAAGCCGCTGACCAGCATACCCAGCAAGCCCGAAATGCTTTGCCAATAATAAATGCACAGGTACAAAACAAACACACTTAGTCCTACACGAAAGCAATTGCTCCAAGTGATTTTCATGGAAACAGAACCTTTCTTTGTTTGAGTGGGATTTTGCCTCGCCACTCTGCGAGGGTTATTGTTCTACCGGAAATTGCGAGATCTTACCAACTACTTTTTGCAAAATCATCAAAGCATCGGCGGCCGAGATCACTTGGTTGCCATCTACGTCGGCGGCCAATTTTTGTTCGTCGGTCAAGGTTACCTTACCTACCACACTTTTCAGTACTTCCAAGGCATCGGCGGCGGCGATCACACCATTTAGATCCGTGTCCCCGTAAAGCACGGTGGGTTTTTGGGGCAGTTGACCAATGGCAGCCAGCAGATCGTCCAGTTTTGCCTTATTGGTTACCTTTTCTTTCAGGTGGTCGGGCAGATCACTGAATTGACCGGCTACGGTTTGCACGGCTTCTACGTCATCGTCGGTCACTTCGGTGGGTTGAGGCAGACCGTCGATGGCGGTGATCACTTGTTGTACGGCATTGGTTTCCCATTGTTCCAAAGCGGCAAGAGCGGCATCCAATTTATCTTTATTGGTAACCAAAGCCACTTGTTCTTTGTCCAAACCATTATAAATGGCTTCGGCATTTTTAATGGCAGTGCGGTCGGCACCGGTGATTTGAGAAGCTTGGGGCAAAGCGTTAATCGCATCAATGGCTTCTTGTGCCATCATAGCGTTAAATCCATTTACCACATCCAGCAATTTTTGCAGATTGGTAACTTGCGTTCTTTGATCGTTGCTTAAAGCATTGTACTTATTTACAACGCTGACAATCTCGGCCTCGTCGCTCTTTTTCAGTTCGCTAACCGCAGGCAAAGCGTCAATAGCGTTGATCACCTCTACCACAGCGTGATCCACTTCGGGGGCTTTGTTATAAGCACGGATGTTATCGATGTAGAAGGTGGTTTCGGTGGTAAAAGGTTTGTAGTTAAACCAGGTAAGACGCAGGTTGGTGATATTGCTCCAATCGGCAGTATCTTTTACCTTGGAAATATCGCTGCGTTTTACTTCAACGTAATACCAACCTACTTTTTTGTCGGTCAAGGGGTAACCATGGTTATAGCCGTCTTCGGAATTGGTACCAAAGTTCAATTGGAAAGAACTGCTACCCATTAAATCTTCGGTCAAGTACAAATCAAAGCCAACGTATTCATAGTTGGTTAAATCAGCAGGAGTGGTAAAGGTATGGTGAATCATACCGCCAACTTTACTGGAATCGGTATACATATCAGGGTCGGTGCAGGTCATGCGCAAGCTGTTTTCCCCTTGGGTTTTAGTGCCAATCAAACCAAAGTCGGTCTTAAAGTCAGAACGAATGGTAGAAAGACTTTCAGCGTCGTACAACATCAACGTGTAATCGTCTTGCACATAGGGATACACAATTTCTTTTTTGGCACCGCTTGCAATCACGTTGTCGACATAAATGGCGGTTTCGGTCGAGTTGCCGGAGTAGTTAAACCAAGTGTAACGAATGTTATTGATTTTGCTCCAGTCGGCATCGTCGGCTACTTTAGAGATTTTTGTCATATCCAAAGCAATGTGATGCCATTCGCCGGCTTTTTTATCGTTGATAACAACCATTTGGTTATAACCGTCTTGTCCGTTGGTGGCAAAGTTGATTTGGAACCCGTTAGAGCCGGTCATATCACGGCTGAACTGCAGGTCAAATTCAATAATAGAATACTTGCTCAAGTCGGTGGTGGCGTTCAATTTTTGAATCATCATACCGGCGATTTTGTTGGAACCGGATTGTGCGCCGGGTTTGGTACATTGCATGCGAATACTGGAAGAACCGGTGGTCTTTTTGCTAGTATCGCGAGCAATATTCGTATCATACGAAGCGGTCAAGCCGCCGGTGGTTTCACCGTCGTGCAGGGTTAAGGTACCGTCGGTGTTTTTATACGGATAGGTTACGGTAGGTGTACTGCCACCCTTTTTGGTGAGTTTTACGTTATCTAAATAAATATTTGTTTCGGTTGCGGTACCTGCGTAGTTGAACCAAGTGTAGCGAATGGTGTTGATTTTGGTCCAATCTGCATCGGCTGCTTTGCCGATGTTTGCCAAATCCACCGTCATATGATGCCAACCCGCCGACGCTTTGCGATCGTTGATGGTAAACATATGGTTATAACCATCTTGCCCGCTGGTGGCAAAGTTCACTTGGAACCCGTTGGAGCCGGTCATATCTCGGCTGAACAGAATGTCAAATTCCAAAGTATCGTAAGAACTCAGGTTAGAGGTGGAAGACAAGGTTTGAATTGCCATACCGCCGATTTTGGTAGAGCCGGATTGTGCGGCAGGGTTGGTGCAACGCATACGGATACTACCTTTGCCGCTTTTTACGGTACCGGTATCTTTATAAATGGTGGTGTTGAATGCAGAGGTCAAGCCGGAAGTGGATTCACCGTCATGCAGGGTCAAACTACCGTCATCATTTTTAATAGGATATTTTACAGAAGGAGCGGTGGAACGCAATACGCAGAAACCACCAACAGTCATGGAAGCAAGACCACCCGAAAGTTGAGCGGAGGTCATCCAGCATACGCCGTTACCGGTTTGACGGGCGGCGGTGGGATAAGAGTCCAAAACCAAGAAGCGGTCGGTTGCGGGGTCATAGTCAGCCAAGCAAATAAAGTGGAAGGGTACGTGAGCGATGGCTACGGCGTCCCCTGCCAAATAGTTTTTCAAAGCAGTTTGGCTGCTAACGTAAATGTTATTCCAATAAGAACCGCTGTAATAGTTGGCGCTGTTCCAGTTTTCAGTCCAGGTAATGGGCATATCGAACCCATAAGTAGAACCGTAGTTGGTTGCCAAGGGAGGTGTGGTGGAATAATCTTGCCCGAACATAATGTAACGATAACCGCCGTCGGCACTAGAGCCGGGGTTAAAACCGCCGATGTTATGGGCTTTGTTACCCCAATCCAAAATAAAGTTTTTGGCACTATCTTTATTGCTGAACGCACCGGTTAAATAGTTGATGGCGTTACAGCTGGAAACGATACCGCAAGCGGTGTCATAAATGCTACCGCCACCAATATAGTAACCGCCCCAAGCGCTATCGCGTTGGTCATATGCAATAGCGTTACCACTATTGTAATAGGTGTCTGCCGAAGCTGTAGGAGCGATTACCGTTACACCGGTAACCAAAAGGACAGCCATCAGCACCACAGACAAAAGTCTGCGAGTTCGGTTAACGAGATTCATAATTTCTTCCTCCTAAATATCTTTACGATGAAACTCACCGTTTATTTACCACGATTTTTAACACTTCCAAAGCATCATTTGCCGACACCGCGCCGTCCATGTCCAGGTCGGCTTTTGCCTTTTGGGCATCGGTAAACACTTGCTTGCCCACCACACATCGCAAAATCTGCAATGCGTCATTGGCGGTTGTTTTATAGTCTCCGTCTACGTCCCCTTCGGGAGTAGCGTAGTTGCTTAAAACCAAATAATCGCCGCTACACCACCCCACCACGGTGGTACCGTTGGTGGTGCGCCCTGCACAAAAATACCAACCCAAGTTGTCTTGCCCCATTACGGTCAAATTGGTGTTGGCGGCAAACTGCCCGACCGCATCGTAAGCGGCAGAGGGCCCTTTGCGACAATTTAATACATCGTCCACGTCCACCAGCGCTTGCCGCATGGTTTGGGCGGGGTTGTCGGCTACCGCCTCTAATTGGTCAATCACAAACCAATCCCCTGCCACGTTGGTAAAGGCAACTTCGATTCCCTCTGCCTGTAGCAGTTGATCCCCCTTGGGCAAAGCCAAAGAAATGGTTTGCCAACCGGACTGCATAGAAATAAGCGGCCATTCTCCGCTAAACACGGTGCTGCCGTGGGATAAAATACGAACCACAAAAGCGCTGTCGGGTTGTGCTTGTACCATGGGAACAAACAATTGCACGTTGATTTGGGTAAATCCGCTTAAATTGACCAACCCGTCAAACTGCAAGGTAGCGCGAGGTGCATAATCCACCCGCAACGGGGTCAATTTCATGGCGCCCGAGCCTTGTTTTTTGGTGTTTTTGTCAATGGACAATTGGGTGGTAGGATTGTCGCTCCAACCGTTTAAGGTATCACATTGGCTTAAATGCAGGGTATCGCCCCCCACAAAGGGCGCAGTAGACCCATAATCGCCGCCCCCTTCGTACCCGCCGTATTGCTCCAGCATGGCCAAAAGGTCGCGAATCTCGTTGACCCGCAAACGGTTATATACCCCCGCTTGCACCGCCGCCGAATTGCCGCTGTAATACTTCATGTATTTTCCATCTAAGTTATATTTGCGTATGATCCATGCGTTTCCGCCTGCTTCGGCCTCTAGCATAGGAATGGTGCCTTGGTCCACCACCGCACCGCTTTCTTCATAAATGGCGGTGATCAACTGCGCCTCGGAAGAAGCGTGCAAGCCGGCGGGCAATCGTTCGTCTGCCACTCGACGCATAATTCCCAAAAAACCCGTGCGGTTGGTATAGGAGCCCAACCCATGTTGCAAGGTACGGGACCAAACCGCATTTTTAAAGGCGATGCCGTACAAATTCACGTCTAAATTAAAATGCTCCCTCAATTTAGCCACCGCAGGCACGTAGTATTTTTCACGGGTATACAACCGTTGCAGACGTAAAAAACCGTCGGCATCCTCGGTGGCTATGGCAGTCCATTCGGCATTGAAGTTGGTGCCAAAGGCTTGATTGTCTTTTTCATAGGCGGCGATCAGCCGATTGCCCGTTTCAACACCAAATTGAGAAGAAACACACCATTTGGCAAAGGTTAGGGGAATGTCCATGTTGCTGGCAAACTGGTAAGCACCGTAAGAAGCGCCGCCTAAATCTCCATTGCCGCTGGAAATCAACCCGGGATTGCCGTTGGATTCGTACTGTCTTGAAACCGTACCCAGCAATTCATCCTCCAACGGATCGATGGATTCTGCCGCGACGACCGGCAAAAACGTCAGCAACAACCCGAACACGCAAAATAATGCAAGGATTCTCTTCACGGCAAAAACCTCCTTAAAAAAATTGAATTAAAAGAAACTGATTTGCAGACTTTTAGGTAACCCTTCCAGCGCGCCCATAGCGTCTAACGCTTCCATAACGGTTTTAGACACCCCTGCGCGCGACTGCAAATCGTCCCAGCACATAAAGTTACCCTCTTTGGCGGCCGCCTCTAACCCGTAG
>JAFYMD010000207.1 GCA_017556785.1 Clostridia bacterium
AAGCCTATCGTCGGCTGGGGGACGTGGCAGATCGTGCCGACCGACGATTGCAGGCAATATACGAGCAATATGCCGACCAGCGAGATTTTGACTATCAATTGGGACGAGATGCCACCGCCGACCGTCAATGGCAACAACAATTTGACCATGAAAAAGCGGTGGATTACCAAACACAACAGCTGGCAAGTGAGCGATTGGCTCATGAAAAAGCCATGGACAAGGCGCAACTGGACCGATGGACGGTAAAAGATACCCAAACGTTGGAGGAAATCATTAACACCTACTTCCCCTTAGACGACGGGTTGCTGACCACCAAAGAACAAAATCAGCAGTTGCAAGATTTGTTGGATCATTTCGGATTTACCCAAGACACCGATCTGGGTCGATCGATTTATCAAAAATATCGGTATACCGGCAACTAATGCCGCATCATAACAAGCCCTTGGGCGGCAACCCAACACTTCGCAGTTGTTTTTTTTCGGGTCGTGGGACCGCCCAAGGGGTTAAATACAGGAGGAACTATGTTAATACAAGCAGAATGGCTGATTACCGCAGGCAGTTTACTGGGACTTTTTGGGTCCGGCTTGGCGGTCATGGTGAAAATTCATAAGTGGTATTTAAAGCAAGAAGAACAAACCCGCCAAATCGAGCGGTTACAACACAAACACACCACCGACGTAGGTCGGTTAAATCAAGAAAATCAGTTGATCATAGTCGCTTTGTCGGCTTGTTTGGACGGATTGATTCAATTGGGTGCCAACCATTCGGTGCCCCATGCCAAACGGCAATTAGACGACCACCTAAACCGACAAGCGCATAACCCGGAGTGATTGTATGAATATAACAAAAACCTATATTACCCAAAACGATTGTTTCCAAGCAGGACGAACCATAGTACCAAAGGGAATCATGGTGCATTCCACCGCCACGCCCGGCATTATGGCAGACGCATGGTACAACCGTTGGAATAAACCGAATATTGAAAAGGCGGTGCACGCCTTTGTAGATGACCGTATGGTGTGCCAACATCTGCCTTGGAATCACCGCGCGTGGCATGCGGGGGATTCCGCCAACAACACCCATATTGCCTTTGAACTGTGCGAGCCTGCCGACTGGCAGACCAACGGGGATTATTTTGCCGCCTGTTACCAAAACGGCGTACAGCTTGCCGCCTATTTGTGTAAGCAATACGCTTTGACACCGCAAGAGATTGTCAGCCACAAGGAGGGATACCGATTGGGCATTGCTTCCAACCATGGCGATCCCGAGCATTAGTGGCGGCATTTCGGATACACCATGGAACAGTTTCGCCGTGACGTGGCGGCGGTGCTGGCGGGACAGTCGGTTACGGTCACCGTAACGGTCACGCCGCCTACCTTACGATCGGGGGACGAGGGCGAGGCGGTGAAAGCCTTGCAACAACGGCTGAACGACCTGCGTGAGCGATTGGCGCTGAATTTTGAACCGTTGCTTACCGACGGCATTTTTGGCGCGAACACGCGAAAAGGCGTCGTTTCTTTTCAAACCGCCCGCAACCTTGTTCCCGACGGAATCGTCGGTGTGCTGACCCATGCCGCTTTGGCGGTAGACTACGGCGATTTGAACGGTGACGGTAGGGTGACTGCCGCCGATGGGTTGACGGTACTGCGGTATACGGTGGGCAAAACGCAGTTGACCGCCGATCAAATCAAGGCGGGCGATTTAACGGCAGACGGCAAGGTGAACGCTGCCGATGCCGTCGAAATTTTGAAACGTACGGTGGGAAAGTAGGGGGATCGGCTTGGCACTTTTACAAGACTATATGGTTGCGGTAACGGTGGGAATCTGCTTGTGCGTGGGGTACGTGATCAAGCATTTGATCCCCTCGGACAAGGTCAATCGGTTAATTCCCCTGGTGGTCACCGTGGTGGGAGCGGTGGTCAACCTTTGGGCAAACAGTTGGTATATGACCCCTGCGGTTTTACTGGAGGGCATGGTTTCGGGGTTGGCTTCGACCGGTATGTACGAGAGTTTGCGACCAAGAAAATAATCGAAAAAAGTGCTCCCAAACAGTAAAAAAAACTTGAATTTGTCAAAAAAGTATGATATATTTACGATGGTTTGTTTTTTTGTGGGAGCACTTACCGTTTTCGGAACTTTGTGCTATATTACACGTCTACACCTATAACTACGAATCTCGCAACGTCTCATTTGCGGGATTTTTGTTTTTTAGCATTTTCAAAAGGGGGTATTTTCTATATGAAACGAATCCTTTCCTTTGTGCTTTCCCTTGTGCTGGTGGTCACCGCCGTGACCTGTTTTAAAAGCGATCTTTTTGTGCAAAACGTACAGGCTTACCCCGGACAGGTGGTCAATGGCGTTTATGAAGAATTGGGTTTTCGGGAATACGACCCCAACGACCCCAACTGTATGTTGCTGTACGACACTCGTCATATCAGCGGTTGGGCGGGTAGTACCGAGTGGCATTTCCCCGGTACGGGGACCAGCCGCGAAGCCCCCGGTGTGGGGACCGGCAACAACGGCAACTTTTATTTTAACTATGGGAACACCGGTGCTACGGTGCCTTCCAGCAGTTTTAACGTGCCCGCCATAGACGTG
>JAFYMD010000208.1 GCA_017556785.1 Clostridia bacterium
GCGCTTACCTTAACACCAATCCTTTGGCAAAAGAATTAATTGCCATGATGGAGCAAAGCAACGAAATTTTGAAAGACCACCCCGTAAACCAAAGACGAATTGCCGATGGCAAACGCCCTGCCACCCACATTTGGTTGTGGGGGCAAGGCTCTCGCCCTCAACTTGCCAACTTTGAGCAAAAAACCGGACTGAAAGGTACCATGATTTCGGCGGTTGACCTGTTAAAAGGGATTGCTCGTTGCTCTGAAATGGAGGTTGCCGAGGTAGAAGGTGCTACGGGATATTTAGATACCAACTTTGAAGGTAAGGCACAAGCCGCCATTGACGCTTTGAAGAAGGGGCAAGATTACGTATACATCCACGTAGAAGCTCCCGACGAATGCGGTCACCGTGGCGAGATTGAAAACAAGGTCAAGGCCATTTCTATTATCGACCAAACCATTTTGGGACCGATTCTTAAAGAAGTGGAGCAAATGGACGATTTCACTTTGTTGATTATGCCCGACCATCCCACGCCCTTGTCGATTATGACCCACTCTTCTGCCCCTGTTCCCTATTTGCTGTATCGCAGCAACAAGCATGTAAACGGGCCTGCGGTGTTCACCGAACAAACCGCCACCGATTCGGGTATTTTGATTGAAAAAGCTTATACCATGATTGATCGGATGATTAACGGGTAAGTGTTAATACAATACACCCTATTCGTTCTTTTTTTGGTGCTATGATATAAACCAATAGACAAATCCCCACGGAATCTGAATTTCCGTGGGGATTATTTTTTACTTATTGTTTTCTATCGGCAACCAGAGTTCGATATAACTATCATTCGTATTGTTGGAGTCATAATGATAAACGGTAATCTCCGGTTTATCCACCATATGATATTTATGATCGGTCAGCAAATCACACACAACTTGTTTTCGCAAATCCAAGTGTTCTTGCATACATTTTGCACTTCGTTCCGATTCAACAACCAAATAAGTCTGCTTTGATATTGACAGTACATGGAGTTTTTCCGCGTTAATTTTACCAATCGTTTTTTCAAGATGACTGCTAAAATAGTTTGGAATTACCGATCCTATCAAGTATTCGTAGCCATCGTCATCGATATTGAATACAGCGCTATACTCTAACGAACAATCCCCCGACATACCTTGCAATGCATAGCGAACAAATCTTGTTTCACCGTTCACCATAAAATCATGTTGTTGCTCGTATCGTTCCGACGGTGCCCCTGCAAACCGTCGCTTATACCCCGTCAAAACCATTTCGTCCTTTTCTTCGATTCTGTAATTCATTACAGTACCACCTTCCAATGAAAATTTTAACGCAAGGCGGGAAAAGGATTTTAACCTATTACCGTTATTCTTAGCCTCCGACGGCAGCACACCGTGGAATTTATAAAATGCTTTGGCAAAACTATCGGGGCTCTCATAACCGTATTTCAGCGCAACGTCGATGACCTTTGTGTTTCCTTTGGCAAGCTCGGCACCCGCTAAAGATAACCGACGGTTGCGAATGTATTCCCCTACCGTAAAACCGCAAAGGATGCTGAACACCCGCTGAAAATGATAGGATGACGAATAGGCATACGCCGACAACTGCTCATAATCAATCGGCTCGGTCAAATGTTCTTCCACATAGTCGATCGCTCGTTGCATTCCACGAATCCAATCCATATTATTCCCTCCCTGTCATCCTCATTGTAACAAAACAGTTGCGGTCTTTCCCGACATATTATGCGATGATATATCGGATAAAAATTGCCCAAGTATCTTACTACTTGGGCAATCCATTTTCTTTACACTTTTCCCAATTCCTTGGAACGGGCGAAGGCACGTTTTACGGTATCCTGTACCGCAGTATCAAAGGCTTCGGTTTGCATAGCGGTCAGTCCTGCCAGCGTACTGCCGCCGGGACTACACACGGCAATCCGCAACTCTTCGGGGGTCTTGTCCCCTTTTAACATCATTTTTGCCGCACCAAGCAGGGTTTGGGCGGTATATTCCACCAGTTTATCTTCGGGGATTCCACATTGTTTCGCCCCTGCCATCAGCTGTTCGGCAAAGTAATAGGCAAAAGCAGGACCGCTACCGCTCAGCGCGCTGGCGGCATCAATTAAATCTTCGGGAATCACGTCTAATCTGCCTGCTTCTTTCAGCAAATCCAAAGCAAGCGCCAACTGTTCATCGGAAACCGCATCGTTTTTGCACACTTCAATCATACCGCAACCAAGCAGTACAGGCGTGTTGGGCATAATGCGAACAACAGGCAAGACTGCACCAATCAAATCGGTAATGGTGTTAGTGGTCACCCCTGCCGCCATGGTGATAATAATGGGTGCAACGTTCCGATTTTTCAGCAAGGGAGCGATTTGTTCCAGCAGTCCCTTAATGCCTTGTGGTTTTACCCCAATGAAAAACACATCGCAATCCTTGGTGATTTGTTCCACCATTACGGCAGTTGCGTGCAAAGTTTTACATTGCAGGTCACGTTTTTCAGTATCGTTGTCTGCCAAAAACAATTCGATTTCGGCATTGCCTTTTCTTACGGCGGCGGCAAGAGCGCCACCCATATTACCACATCCGATAAATCCGCATTTCATGGGGCATCCTCCTATCGAATTTGACCGTTGCCGGTAATTACATACTTATAGGTGTTCAGTTCATTCAAACCAATGGGGCCACGTCCGTGAAGGCGTTGGGTAGAAATACCAATTTCGCCACCGAAACCGAATTCACCACCATCGGTAAACCGAGTAGAGGCATTCACATACACCGCAGAACTATCTACCGCCGAGGTAAACACCTTGGCGGTTTGCTCGTTTGCGGTAATAATAGATTCACTATGCCCGGTAGAATGAGAAGCGATATGAGCGATAGCTTCTTGCACATCGTCCACCACTTTTACTGCCAAAATGTAATCTAAAAATTCGGTATCAAAATCATTATCTCCGGCAGGAGTACCTTGGATGATGGCTTGTGCTTTTTGATCTAACCGCAACTCAACAATAGGCTTATTTGCCTTGGCTCTATTATCGGTCAAAGCGGTTTGCAAACGAGGCAAAAAGTCTTCAGCTATATCTTTATGCACCAAGCATACCTCGGCGGCATTACACACCGAAGGACGGCTTGCTTTGGCATTTTCAACAATAGACAAAGCCATATCTAAATCCGCATCATTATCCACATACACGTGGCAAATGCCTGTGCCTGTTTGAATGCAAGGTACTTTGGCTTCACTAACACAACGGTCAATGAGGGCTTTACCCCCACGAGGAATCAGCAAATCCACATACCCCACCGCAGACATAAGGTCGGCGGCACTTTGGCGGCTTAAATCTTGAATGAGGGCGATACAATCTTCACAGATTCCTTGCTTTTTCAAAGCATTTCGCATCGCGTTTGCGATGGCGTTAGAGGAATGGTAAGCCTCTTTCCCC
>JAFYMD010000209.1 GCA_017556785.1 Clostridia bacterium
TATGGATTGTTTGCTTTGCAACACCGCGGACAAGAAAGTTGCGGTATTGTGGTAAATGACGACGGTGTGTTAAAAGACCATAGAGATGATGGTTTGGTCAACGATGTGTTTACCAAAAGTGTGTTGCAAAATCTTGGCCATGGTGACATGGCTTTGGGTCATGTGCGTTACGGTACCGCCGACACCAAAGGGCGTGTAAACGCTCAGCCTATGCTTGTTAACCATATTAAGGGCAGAATGGCAGTGGCTTATAACGGTAGTTTGGTGAATTCTTTTGAACTGCGTTCCGAATTGGAAATGGAAGGTTCTCTTTTCCACATGAATAGTGACGTAGAGGTGATTTCGTATATTATCACCAAAGAGCGTTTAACCTCTCGTTCCATAGAAGAAGCGGTTGAAAAAGCCATGACTCGCTTAAAAGGTGCGTATTCACTCGTTGTTATGTCACCCACCAAATTGATTGCCGCCCGTGACCCCAATGGATTCCATCCTTTGTGCTACGGTCGCAACGAAGCAGGGGACTATATTGTTGCATCTGAAAGTTGCGCTTTGGACGCTGTAGGCGCTACCTTGATTCGTGAATTGGATCCCGGTGAAATTTTGGTTTTCAGCCGTCGAGATGGTGTTCATTCCATTCGTACCCATTGTGATACTTGCAAATCTTCACTTTGTGTGTTTGAATACATCTATTTTGCCCGTCCCGACTCGGTAATTGAAGGTTGCTCGGTACATAAAGCGCGTGCCCAAGCGGGTGCGTTTTTGGCAAAAGAACATCCGGTAGATGCCGATATTGTTGTTGGCGTTCCCGACTCGGGGTTAGATGCCGCAATTGGGTATTCCAATGAATCGGGTATTCCTTACGCAATCGGATTTTTGAAAAACAAATACATTGGTCGTACCTTTATTGCTCCGGGTCAATCAACTCGTGAAGATAAAGTCAGAATCAAACTGAATCCGATTTCCAGCGTAGTTGCAGGTAAACGTGTTGTTTTGGTTGACGACTCAATTGTTCGCGGTACAACTTGCGAGAGAATCGTGAAACTGTTGCGTGAAGCAGGTGCTAAAGAAGTTCATATGCGTGTTTCAGCACCTCCGTTTTTGCATCCTTGCTATTACGGTACCGATATTGATTCTCAAGATAAATTGATTGCCTGCAAACATACTTTGGAAGAAATTACTGCAATTATCGGCGTTGATTCTTTAGGATATTTGGATTTGGAAGATGCCAAAAAAATTGCGATAGATCGCAAATGCGAAGGATTTTGTTGTGCCTGTTTCGATGGAAATTATCCTACCGAAATTCCCGTTAAGATCTATAAAAACAGATTTGATCAAAAATTGTCTGAAAAGGAGAAACATACTCATGAATAGTTTCAGCGAAAGTTATGCAGCTGCCGGTGTTGATATTACTGCCGGTTATAAGGCGGTAGAATTGATTAAAGCTCATGTTGCACGTACTCTCACTTCCGGTGTTTGTTCGGATGTAGGTGGTTTTGGCGGCTTGTTTGAGTTGGATGTTGAAGGTATGGAAAAGCCTGTGTTGGTTAGTGGCACCGACGGTGTTGGTACCAAGCTGAAAATGGCTTTTTTACAAGACAAACACGATACCGTCGGCATCGATTGTGTTGCTATGTGCGTTAATGATGTCATTTGTTGCGGCGCAAAACCCTTGTTTTTCCTCGACTACATTGCCTGCGGCAAAAATATTCCTGAAAAAATTGCCGATATCGTTTCCGGCGTAGCAGAAGGATGCGTGCAGAGCGGAGCTGCTTTGATTGGCGGTGAAACCGCTGAAATGCCCGGATTTTATCCTATTGATGAATATGATTTGGCCGGTTTTGCTGTTGGTATAGTTGACAAAAAGAATATATTGAATCCCAAAACCATGAAGGCCGGCGATGCTATTATTGCATTACCCTCCAGCGGTGTACATTCCAACGGTTTTTCGTTGGTACGTAAAGTGTTCGGTGTTGGTCAAAATGATTTGTCTGTTCCCGTAGATGAATTGGGCGGTAAAAGTGTTGCCGAAACCTTACTTACTCCCACCAAAATCTATGTTAAACCCATTTTGGCTTTGTTGGAACAATGCACCGTTCGCGCAATTTCTCATATTACAGGCGGCGGTTTTTATGAAAATATTCCCCGTAGCATTCCCGATGGTTTGGGTGCTAAAATCGACCGCTCTGCACTTAAAATCCTTCCTATTTTCGATTTGATTGCCAAAACCGGCAACATTCCCGAACGCGATATGTTCAATACCTTTAACATGGGCGTTGGTATGTGTGTTGTGATTCCTGCTGACCAAGCAGAACAAGCCATTGCTGTTTTGAAAGAAAACGGTGAAGAGGCCTATGTGATTGGCGAAGTAATTGAAAGTGACGAAAAGGTGACTATATGCTAAAAAAAGCAAAAATTGCCGTATTGGTTTCCGGTGGTGGTACCAATTTACAAGCTTTGATCGATGCCCAAAATAGTGGATTGATCAAAAGTGGTGAAATTTGTTTGGTTCTTTCCAGCCGCGGTGATGCCTACGCTTTGGAGCGTGCCCAAAAAGCGGGTATTGACGGTAAAGTTGTTTCTAAAAAAGAATTGGGAACACAGGAAGCTTTTGAAAGTCTGTTGCTACAATATTTAAATGAATATCAAATTGATTTGATTGTGTTGGCAGGCTTTATGAGTATTTTAAGTGAGAACTTTATTAAATGTTACGAAAAGCGCATTTTAAACGTTCACCCTTCGTTGATTCCTTCTTTTTGCGGTCAAGGCTTTTATGGATTGCGTGTGCATCAAGCCGCGTTGGATTATGGTGTAAAAGTTACCGGTGCAACGGTACATTTTGTCAATGAGATTCCCGATGGCGGTGAGATCATTTTACAAAAAGCCGTTGATATTCTGGAAGGGGATACCCCTGAAATTTTACAAAAAAGGGTAATGGAACAAGCAGAATGGCTTTTGTTACCCCAAGCTACCGAGATGGTCTCGGCATTACTGATTGAGGAGTAATCGTATGAATATTTATGAAGTAAAAACCATTGGCGAACGTATTGCGGGGAATCCCTACGTGGGTCGCGGTGTTGTTATGGGAAAATCCCAAAATGGCAAATGTGCCGTTGCCGCCTATTTTATCATGGGTCGTAGTGAAAACAGTCGTAATCGTGTCTTTGCTTTGGAAAACGACGGTACTTTGTTTACACGCCCCTTTGATCCCTCTAAAGTCCAAGATCCTTCTTTGATTATTTATGCTGCGGCTAGAACCTTTGAAAATTGCCGAATTGTTACTAATGGTGACCAAACCGATACCATTTACAACGGTTTAAAACAAGGTAGAAGTTTTGCCAACGCTTTGACCTCTCGTGCATTTGAACCCGATGCTCCTAATTTTACCCCTCGCATTAGTGGTATGATTACGACCGGTGATGGTGATTTTACTTATGAAATGAGCATTTTAAAGAGTGCTGATGAACACGGTTCCGCGTGCAATCGTTATCATTTTTCTTATGCCGCATTGGCAGGTGTTGGTCATTTTATTCACACCTACGTGACCGACGGGAATCCGATCCCCACTTTCCAAGGTGAACCGGAACGTATTTTCATTCCCGACGATATCGATGAGTTAACCAATGATATTTGGACCAATTTAAATGCTGACAATAAAATTTCTCTGTATGTAGAATACACCGATCTTGACAACGGTCAAGTTACTACTCGCGTTATCAATCGCTACGAATAAGGAGTAAAATCACATGGCAAACCAAAAAGATACGTATATTTCGCCTTTTTCCACGCGATATGCCAGCACCGAAATGCAACAGGTTTTTTCTGAAAATTTCAAATTTCGAACCTGGCGCCGTTTGTGGATTTCATTGGCTAAAGCAGAACAAAAATTAGGATTAGATATCTCTGACGAACAAATTGCCCAATTGGAACAATTTGCTGAAGACATCAACTATGAAGTGGCAGAAGAACGGGAACGTTTGGTTCGTCACGACGTAATGTCTCACGTCTATGCTTACGGTCAACAATGTCCTTTGGCTGAACCGATAATTCATCTTGGCGCAACTTCGTGCTATGTTTGTGATAATACCGATGTTATCATTATGCGTGAAGCCTCTAAAATTGTTTTGAAAAAAGCGGCGCAAGTAGTTAAAAATCTGTCGCAATTTGCCGATGAATATAAAGCGTTGCCTTGCCTTGCTTACACACACTTGCAACCGGCACAATTGACTACTGTTGGTAAACGTGCCACCCTTTGGATTTATGAGTTGATTCAAGATATTGAAAATTTAGAATATCAACTTGCCAACCTTAAACTTTTGGGTTCCAAAGGTACTACCGGTACGCAAGCAAGTTTTGTAGAACTGTTTGCAGGGGATCAAGACAAAATCAAAGAATTAGAGCGTTTGATTGCAGACGATATGGGCTTTAACGGTTGTGTTGCCGTTTCCGGTCAGACCTATTCTCGCAAGACCGATTCCTACTTTTTAAGCGTTCTTTCAGGTTTTGCTCAAAGTGCGTATAAATTCTCAAACGATTTACGTATTTTACA
>JAFYMD010000210.1 GCA_017556785.1 Clostridia bacterium
GGTTAAGAATTGGGGTAAGTAAGGGGTGCCACCACATTTAAACAAGCAGTCTTTGGCAAACGCTTCGGTTAAGGGGCGGTTGAACGCTTGGTCGGGAGTTGCCCCCGTCAAGGTGACCGACTGTTCTTGGGTAGTCAAAGTAAGGGTAATGGGTTTGTCTGCCGTGACGGTAAGGTGCATATCAACAGGTACTTGTTGTCGCTCGTTGCGATACAATGCGGTGAGGGTGGGCAACACCTTGTCGGTGTTGGCGGTATCTTCTTTTACCCGATGCCCAAACATATTTTCGTTTCGTTTGGCGGTAAAATAGCCATCGGTAAAACCGCTGCGAGAGAACACGTCGGCAAGCAAAGCTAAATCCGCTTTTCCGCCGCTCAGAGCGTTCAGGGTTTGGGTGACCGCCGCTGCCGCATATTCGGGGCGTTTCATCCGTCCTTCGATTTTAAAGGAGTCAATTCCCAAGTCGGCCAACTGCTTTATGTGGGCAAGATGGCTCATATCTTTCAGGGAAAGGGCGTATTCTTTGCCGTCGGTGCGAGTAAACTCCAATCGGCAAGGCTGGGCGCACAAGCCACGGTTGCCGCTTCGCCCCCCCAACAGGGAGGAAAGGTAACATTGACCCGAAACACTCATACACAATGCACCATGGACGAACACTTCCAACTCGATTTTGGTAGCCTTGCGAATGGCGGCAATTTCGTCAAAAGAAAGTTCACGTGCAAGCACAGCACGGGCAAAGCCCATTTGCTCCAAAGCCAAGGCCCCGTCCACGTTATGGATGGTCATTTGGGTGGAAGCGTGCAAAGGCAAATCGGGGCAAATTTCTTTCACCAGACGATAAGCGGCTAAATCTTGTATAATAATGCCGTCGCCCCCTGCCCTTGCCACCTCTTCAATCAAAAGGGCGGCTTGTTGCAAATCTTTGTCGGTAAGCAAAATGTTAAGAGCGGCGGTGGCTTTTACTCCGCGAGCATGGCAATATTCAATTACTTCGGTAGGATTGTTGAAACCGTCGGCATTGCGACGGGCGTTGAGTCCGCCACAACCAAAATACACACGGTTTGCGCCACTACGCACCGAGGCGGTCAGTTGTTCCCATCCCCCTGCGGGAGCCATGATTTCAGCCATATTCTTTGCTCATCTCCTAACTTACATATCTACACAGATAAACTATATCACAAAAGGCAAAATTTTGCTACCTTTTTTAGCAGAAAAATATTTTTTAAAAAAATTTGCATTTAGGGGTTGATTTTTTGAAAGTAATTCGTTATAATACATAGGCACTCAAAAAAGCGCACCCAATTTGACCATGGAGAAATGTCCGAGCTGGTCGAAGGAGCACGATTGGAAATCGTGTATACGGTTACAGCCGTATCTGGGGTTCGAATCCCCATTTCTCCGCCAAAGAAACCCTCACCTTGTGGTGAGGGTTTTCTTCATTTTATTAACAACAACTGCCAAACATTTAAAGTCGTTTGGCAGTTGTAAAGGCATAATTTTGTATTTATGTTACCACGCGTTAACCAATGAAAATACCGGTAGAGACTTCAACAAAATCGAAAATAATTTCATCGAGGTAAAACGTCCAAATAATTTCATTGTTTTCAATCGAAAAAACTATTTCATCGAATTCATAGTTATTAATGTAGTCGCTAAGAGATAACGCCAATTCCTGACCGAACTTTTCGGTAATATCTTTCAATGCATTTACTTTCAACTGTTTTTCCAAGGTTGCGGCATCAAGCCCCGTTACTTCTGTCAATGTTGCGGGTTTTCCTGTTTTTGTGTTAAAAACCAAAGCGCCTGAAGTAGCATCGAACACGCCGCCCATATACCAACTTCCCGTGTATTTCACACACAAAATATGATTGGCATTGTGTGTAACTTCGGCATTGTGAACGTTCTTAAACTCATATTCTGACGATTGCTCAGCAAATTCAGCCATATCTTTCATTTCATCTTTTGAAGACAAAAACTCTTGATAACGGGAGTCAAAAACGGCATTGATTGCGGTAATTGCTTCGCTATCGCCGTTTACTGTAACCAAATCGTAATAATACTCTAACACAACCTTGCCTTGACTGTTTTTAAAAGAATGGTCTTGTCGTTGAATTTGATACTCGACACTCGTAATCTCTGCTTGCGCTTGTGTTTCATCTTCAACACTGTTTGTCGGCTTTTGGTTGTCGGTAGATCCATTGGATTTCCCATTATTTGAAGTTGACTCACCACAACCGACAAAAGCAAGCAAAAGCACACAAATCAAAAGAAACACCAAAACTTTTTTCATAACTCAACACCTACAAAATATATAAATTTTTTTGACGAAATTCGTCGACGAAGGTATTGTATCATATTTCAATATATATTTCAATAAAAATACAAAAAAGCCTTGACAAAGGCAATTTCTTGTAGTATAATAGGCAAGCCGCTTGTTATGGGCGGTGGTTTTTGTTGCGTAAAAATCCACCGAAAGAGATGGACACATCCGCCCCGACTGACAGCGAGTCTATTGAAATGGAGACGAAAAATTATGTACGCAGTTATCCAAACCGGTGGCAAACAATACAAAGTACAAGTAGGCGATGTATTGTATGTCGAAAAACTCTCTGCTGAAGCAGACGAAGTCGTAAAATTTGACACCGTTCTCGCCTTTGCTGACGAAAACGGCATCCAAGTAGGTACTCCTACCTTGGACATCCCTGTAAAAGCCAAAGTGCTGAAAAACGGTAAAGCTAAGAAAATCACCGTTTTCACCTACAAACCCAAGAAAAACGAAAAACGCAAATTGGGTCACCGTCAACCCTACACCAAAATCGAAATCACTTCGATCAACGGTGTAGCAAACGCCTAATTTTTACAACATCATGATTACTGCGGTTTTTAGTGTACGAAACGGTGCTCTTTGCGGGTTTCATGTTTCGGGTCACAGTGGCTATGCCCCTCAGGGAAAAGACATTGTGTGCAGCGCAGTTTCATCGGCGGTAATTTTTACTGCAAATTTGATGGAACAGTACGATCCAAGCTTGCTTGCCGTAACCGAAGACGGAATGTTTGCGGTTTACAGTAATCATCAATCCACCCCCTCTCTTTTGAAAGGATTAAAAAAGCATTTGGTCAACATTCAAAAACAATATCCGCAGTACATTCGTGTGTACAATCTGATTCTGAACGGAGGAAATACAAATGTTTAATGTAAATATTCAATTGTTCGCCCATAAAAAGGGTGTTGGTTCTACCAAGAACGGCCGTGATTCCGAATCCAAACGTTTGGGACCCAAGCGCGCCGACGGTCAATTTGTTTTGGCCGGTAACATTCTCATTCGTCAACGTGGTACCCATATTCATCCCGGTGTTAACGTTGGCCGCGGTTCTGATGATACTTTGTTCGCTTTGATCGACGGCAAAGTTAAATACGAACGCATGGGTCGTGACCGCAAGTGCATCAGCGTTTACGCTGTTGAACAATAATCACAGACTTGAATGGGAAGGAATCGACAATCGACTCCTTCCCTTTTCCTTTAATTTCGCTTATAGGAGGTAGACACATGTTTATTGACGTTGCAAAAATTAAAATCAAAGCAGGTGACGGCGGTAATGGCGGCGTCTCTTTTCGCCGTGAAAAATACGTAGCCGCAGGCGGTCCCGATGGTGGCGACGGCGGAAAAGGCGGTAATATCGTTTTTAAAGCCGACACCAACCTGTCTACCTTAGCGGATTTTCGTTATAAGCGTAAATACATTGCTGAAAACGGTCAAAACGGTACAGCAGGAAAATGCTTCGGCAAAAACGGTCAAGACTTAATTATTTACGTCCCAAACGGTACCTTGGTAAAAGATGTTGAGAGTGGTCGATTGCTTGCTGACGTTTCCGGTGACGAAGCTTTTGTCGTAGCCAAAGGTGGTCGTGGCGGCTGGGGAAACAGTCACTTCGCCACCGCAACCAGACAAGCCCCTCGTTTTGCTAAAAGCGGTGCTCCGGGACAAGGTTATGATGTACAATTAGAATTAAAGCTTTTGGCTGACGTTGGTTTATTGGGATTCCCCAACGTGGGAAAATCCACCTTGATATCGGTAGTAAGCGAAGCGAAACCCAAAATCGCCAACTACCATTTTACCACCATCACACCTACTCTCGGGGTTGTTCGTATAGGTGAAGGAGCTTCCTTTGTTATGGCGGATATCCCCGGACTAATAGAAGGTGCCGGTGAAGGAGTAGGTCTGGGACACCAATTTTTACGTCACGTAGAACGCTGTCGTTTGCTGGTTCATATAGTAGATGTAGCCGGTAGTGAAGGTCGCGATCCTATTGAAGATTTTGAGGCAATCAATAAAGAATTGGCCGTCTACAGTCCTGAACTTTCATCTCGTCCCCAAATTGTTGCAGGGAATAAAACCGATATGGCGACTCCCGAACAAATCGAGCGTATGGAAAAGTATTGTCAAGAGCAAGGGTACGAATATTTCAACATTTGCGCCCCTATTGCCGAAGGCACCAAAGAACTGATTAATCGCGTAGCGGCAGTACTGTCTACCCTGCCCCCCATTCTCACCTTTGAACCGGATCCTATTCCCGAAGAGGAATTATGTGTAACCAGAGATCGCTTTACCGTCACCGAAGAAAATGGTACGTATATCGTTGAGGCTGAATGGCTGAAAAAGATCATGTCAACCATAAATCCCGACGATTATGAATCACTGCAATATTTCCAACGAGTTTTGCACCAAAGTGGTATTATTCATGCGTTGGTCGATGCAGGTTGCCAAGACGGCGATACGGTTTGTATCTACGACATGGAGTTCGATTATTTGTCATAGGAGCGTTAATATGCGATTTCTTGCCATGGCTTGTGACGCCGACAATTTAAGTCCTGCTACCCTCGCATTTGTGGGTGACGGTGTATATGAATTGCTCACACGGGAGTTTTTGGCTTGCGAAGCCAACCGTCCCGCCAAAGAACTGAATATTGAAAAGGTTAAAATGGTAAGTGCCCCTGCACAAGCAGATGGTTTCAAAAAAATCGAAGCCATGCTGACCGAAAAAGAATTGGAAGTTTTTAAACGGGGACGCAATGCTCACACTTCTCGTGCACCCAAAAATGCCACCCATGCGCAATACCATTATGCAACCGGCTTAGAAGCCCTATTTGGGTGGTTGTATTTAAAAGGCGAGCATCACAGAGCGGTTGAATTATTTCATATCATTTTTTCTGACGAAAACCTTGACAATCCAAACAGAATTTGATAGAATGTCAATGTTGTGTTTGAGCAACGAAATTTAATATGATGTTGTACTCCTATGGAGTTTAACATATATATGGAGACGTATCGAAGTGGGGACGTTGCCGAGCGCTGCCTGTGGCAGATTCAGCGAGGCAAAAGGAGTGGCCGCGGTCGAAATTTTTACACGGAAGTGCTAAAAATTTCGGGTACCGCAACAGGACATAACGGGGCGCCCCGTTCGATAATAAACTTAATATTGCGTTACACTCCCACGGGAGTTTAACATACATGGAGACGTATCGAAGTGGTCATAACGGGGCGCACTCGAAATGCGTTAGCCCTAACGGGCTCGTGGGTTCGAATCCCACCGTCTCCGCCAAAAAACCGACAAGTTTTATCTTGTCGGTTTTTATTATTTCAACTTACATTACATCCTATCAGCGCACAGTTTTTTATTGGTATTTATACGATTCTACCCACAGTAGACCGCAACTGCTTCTCTCTACCCCGTTGATTTAAGCAATAGAATTGGATTTCACAGCGGTAGGTTGACCCATTTGACGTGTATGGATATAATACACATATACATCAAACAAGGAGTGGAACGCCTTGACAAAACAACTTGCCAATTACACAAAAATCGAAGAGCAAATGAACACCATAACACACGCATTGGGGATTCCGCTTGGTATAATCGCACTGATACAATGCACCCATTTGGCATGGCAATACGATTGGTTTATACGAATAGCCGCTGTGCTTTACGGATTTTCACTCATAGCCATGTATTTGGTTTCTACCATATATCATGGCGTTAAACCTTCCATGACCAAAATCCGTTTACGAACCTTAGACCATTGCACCATATATTTTTTGATTGCCGGTACCTACTCCCCTATTTTACTGTCAGTCGTTCGGGCAATAAATCCCTCTGTGGCAATCGGACTGTTGATTATGGAATGGGGACTGGGAATTCTTGCAGTAATTTTAACGGCAATCGACCTAAAAAAATATTTTGTGTTTTCTATGATTTGTTACATATTTATGGGTTGGGGAATCATGTTGTTTCCACAAACAACCTTGGCCGCAATTCCTTCGACCGGGTTTGTGCTGTTATTGTCAGGTGGTATTGTTTACACCATTGGCGCCATATTATATGGTGTAGGCAAAAAAATCGCATATGTACACAGTTTGTTTCATTTGTTCGTTTTAGCAGGCAGTATATTACAATATTGTTCTATCACCTTTACTATTTTATAAACAAAAAAGCCCATCAATTTTAAAGTTGATGGGCTTTTTGTTTATTTCGTTTTCTTCAAAACAACCATGGTACGACAAGGGATATATAAGGTAAGTTTGTCGCCGTCTCCGGTGTTTTGTGTTTGATAAATATATTGATGTGACACACGTGCTTGACCGCCAAACAAGGCATCGTCAGAGCAAAAAGCAACTTTGTACAGACCGGCACCAAGGCGAGAACAATCAACACAAACCTGCTCTTGCGACCAGGTGGGATGCAAATTAACCGCAAACAACAACTCGTTGCGCTCAAAAATAAGCAAATGCTTTTCTTGGTCAATCCATATACTCTGTGCCGCAGGACTTTGCAACAATTGATTTTGCTTAACAAAACGAATCATGCTACGGTCAAACTCGCCTAACCATTGATATTTTAAATCGGGATTATGCACCAAAGACCATTGTCTGCGCGCATAATGGTGGCTCCAACCGTTCCCTTCTCGGGGAAAATCAATCCATTCGGGATGCCCAAATTCATTTCCCATAAAATTCAAATACCCATTTTTGGCCAACACAAGGGTTAAGAAGCGAATCACTTTATGCATATCAATTGCGGTATCCATAGAAAGACTATGGTAGTTTTTTTGCATACCTGTATACATTTCGGCATCTGCCATGCGGAATATAATGGTTTTGTCACCAACCAATGCTTGGTCGTGAGACTCGCAATAGGCTACCGTTTTTTCCATAGGACGTCCGGTAGTAAGTTCGTACCACAAATAAAACATATTCCAATCTTCCATAGATTGCTCTTTTATCAATTTAATCCACATATCGGGAATACCCATTGACAAGCGAAAATCAAACCCTACTCCACCGTCTTTGATTGGCAAACACATACCCGGCATGCCACTCATATCTTCGGCTATGGTAATTGCTTTGGGATTGTTTTGATGTACCAAATGATTGGCAAGTGTTAAATACACCTTTGCATCTACATTAGTATTAAGAGAATAGTAAGAGTCATAGCCGGTAAAAGCCACACCCAAACCATGGTCTTCGTACAACATTGAGGTTACGCCGTCAAAACGAAATCCGTCAAAATGAAATTCGTCTTGCCAATATTTTAAATTGGAAAGCAAAAAGTGTAACACTTCATCTTTACCATAATCAAAACACTTGGTTTTCCAAGCGGAATGCCAACCTCGGTCACCCGACAAAAAATATTGGTCTTCGGTTCCGTCTTGCAACCGCAAACCTTCCCTTTCGTTTGCCCCTGCGTGACTATGCACCACGTCCAAAAGAACCGCAATACCCATTTCGTGGGCTTTGTTAATCAAATACTTTAATTCTTCCGGCGTACCAAAACGGTAAGATGGCGCGAAAAAATTGGTTACCTGATACCCAAATGACGCATAATACGGATGCTCTTGAATGGCCATTAACTGAATGGTGTTATAACCAAGGGAAGCAATCCACGGTAGGGTCTTTTCGGCAAACTCCAAATAACTGCCTACCCCGCCGTGTTCTTGCGCCATGCCGATGTGCGCCTCGTAAATTAGAGCGGTCTTACGCTTGGTTTTTTTAAACCACGCTTGGTCACGCCAAGCAAATGGTTGATCGGGTTCCCAAATCTGCCCACAAAGACGATAATTTCTTTCGTCCATAATCGTGCGACGAATATAGGCAGGAATTCGCTCAAAGATAACACCGTTATGTTCCACCAAAAGTTTCACGCATTGACCGTGACGCAAAGCATCGGTTCGATCAAACGTAATTTCCCACACACCGTTTCCTATATTGGTTAAAGGATGTGAGGTGGTATTCCAACCATTGAAATCGCCATAAAGCCATACATGGTCTGCGGCAGGCAACCACTCGCGAAATGCCCAGCCATTTTGGCTTTTTTGAAAACCGAAATACAAATGCCCGTTAATTGCATCAACCAATTTACCGCCTTGTGATAAGCGTTTTTCTTTTTCGTTGTAGCGGTTAATATGCAAACGGATGTCACTTATATAAGGAGAAAGTTCTGAGTCTATGGTAAATAAATTTTGCAAAGCACGTTTTACTTGAATCATGACCGATTCTCCTTTCACAAAAAATAATTCAAAACTCTATATATTATATTTTAGCATACCATATATTATTGCCATCTTCAAGTGAAATATAAAGATTTTTGTCGCAAGGCATATATAACAACAACTCCCCTACACCACTTTAAGAATGTAAGAGAGCTGTAAGTTTCAAGCAGAATTCACTCGGGAAGTTTTGTATCACACAAGGTGTACCGTTCTTCACCGACCAATTGCACGGGAATATCAAATTGTTGTAACTGCTTCATAAAAGCATTTACATATCGAGTTCCGCAACCGCTTTGCATAAAGGTCAAAGAAAAATCTGTGCCAACGGTCATAACCTCGATCAAAAGCATATTGGGTGTGTTTTTTTCGCCGATATAAGCATGCAGATCAACTACATATTGATCCAACCCGCACCAATCCATTTTACCAACGTAACTAATACCAAAAGTCTTGCCTTCAATGCTATTTTCAATATATTGACGCATCAACCGTTTCTTTTGAGTATAGTCCAAACATTGGTCAGTAGGAAAAACCGATAGCAACCGATTGATCGACACCAAATCCGCCTCGGTCTCGCTGCCTATAATAACCTGCCCACGTACAATGGTATTTTGTAATTCAACACGTCGATCTTTCATGCGTGAAAAAAATTCAACGGGAATATAACTCACCAAGCTATGCCGATTCATAGGTGCATTTATTGCACTGCGATATTGATGTTGAACATGTGCAACAACCGATTCTTCCATTTTTTGATCCAACGAGCAAATGGCACGATACAACATTACAGACAAAAAAGAAACGGGACTTCCGTCAGAAGGGTTGGCAATTGCCATCATGGCGCGCTGTGGAATGTGTAAATGATAAGCATAAAGTCCCTTGTCGTCAAATGCTTGTGCATTCAAGCCGTAAACCTTGGTCACTTCTTTTCCCTGCAACCGTGTTTCAGAAAGTGCAACCGGCTTTTCGGGGAAGGGATACGTATATTCTTCGGGCAAAACCAAATGAGTTGGCATATGGATTCGTTTGCAATTCAAACCTTGTTCTCCATAAACGGCAGAAACATAAAGATACAGTACCGTCATCAGCAACGGTGAAATACCCATGCCATCGGCTATATAGTGACTGGCATGTATAAAGATTTTATGCCCGTCGCAACCAAATGCCAGCAAATGACCATTGCTTTCTTCTGTACCCAACACCACACAGCGGTCGTCTGTAAACACGGGAACGGGTTCTTCATTGACCCACAACTGAATATCTTCCCCTGTTTTCACAGGAGTAACACAAAAATAGGGGTAATGCCTCATAGCATTTTCAATCGCTTGAGAAAGCGCCGAATGATCAACAAGGTCTCGCATGGTAACCACCAATTTAAAAGTGCTGTAAAAATCCTCATTTGCACCATATAACAGCGGATTCGGTTTGTATTCCATCTCCTCTACCCTCCTAATTGGTCTCTATAAACGTCCTTATAATCCAATTCAACCAAATTTAACCAAATCTTTTATAGATTGATTTCGAAGGGCACAACACCCTAATTTAGCTTAATCATAATACCTGTAAGGTTACAAACCTGTTACAAACAACATCAACTAACACACCGTTAAGTTGTAAATGAGTTTTTGAAAAATGGCGGCAGAGAGAAATTAATCTCCCTGCCGCCTTTAAGATTATGCATAAATGAATTCTGCGTTTATAATTTTTATTGCTTTTTGAGGATGCGAGATTTTACCCTTTTTGCCTGTTTTGAGGATATTTCACTTCACCCCATAACAGCAAAATTATCCCCACTCGATTGTGCCGATGGGCTTCGGTGTGAGATCGTAAAGAACACGGTTAATAATTCGCTCTGAATATATTTTAGCTCTTTTTTGCCAAAAATGGTGTGAAACTATATCGAACTATTATTGTCGAGAGCATTCTGATTATCCATATAATGTGAACCACACAGATAAATATTGTCATAGTGTTGTCAAATGTATTCATATGCAAAAGAAATCTTTTAATACCACATTCAATTGTGATATTACGCAACATTTTTTTACCAATGTACTTCTATGTACATAGCTAAAACAGTTCCTCGTTTCTCAATATGACGTCTAACCTTTTTCTTATAGCTGAATGTGCCTCCAACGACCGTTTCAATCAACATCCTGTTTGGTACTTCCTTTACGATTATTATGTAATTTTTAAAACCAAGATCTTCTAATTCTTCAGACAAATATCTTTTATAATAATCTACAGTATCTCCATTAAATGTTAGCAAGCAGTTATCTATAGAACGTTCCGAACTCATCAATATATGTGGCGTATTTTCCCTCGATTTCAATCCTAAAGACTCAACCGTACTATCAAAATTCACCTCAGCCAAATATTCATCATTTCCTATATCATGTTCAACATGCAAATAACCTTTTATACATCTGTCTTTAATTTGTTCCTCGCACTGTCTTTTCAAATCAACAACAGTTTTTCTGCAATCATTTTTAATTCTTTCAAGTATTTCTTGTTTCTCAATTTCACCTATATTATCAGCTTTATATTTCAATTCCTCATAAAAACTCATATAGCCATATCCACTCCTTCCCACTCACAAGCAAAAATCAAAATTCAAGCAATTTTGTTTAAGAACTTTTGCACAATTAGATAGCGTTTGTGTTAGATTACTTAAAATACACAATGTGTCCTGATTTTTGCTATCATTTTACTATTAAAATACTATCAGTACTGATAACAAAAACAGATAAACGGCTTGAAATCAAACGATTTCAAGCCATCAAAAGCCATTCGGTATTATTCCCACTCAATGGTGCCGATCGGCTTGGGGGTCAAGTCATACAACACACGGTTGATACCTTCTACCTCATGAGTGATGCGGTCGGTAATATGATGCAACAAGGCGTAGGGGATTTCTTCAATGGTAGCGGTCATAGCGTCGCTGGTATTGACCGCACGAATAATAGCGGGCCATCCCTCGTAGCGTTTACCGTCGCGCACGCCAACGCTCTTTACGTCGGGCACAGCAATGAAATATTGCCATACTTTACCTGCCAAGCCGTTTTTGTCAAATTCTTCGCGGAGAATAGCATCAGCTTCACGCAAAGCAGCCAGACGGTCACGGGTGATAGCACCGAGGCAACGAACACCCAAACCGGGGCCGGGGAAGGGTTGACGATAAACCATGGCATGAGGCAAACCCAAAGCTTCACCAACCACACGAACTTCGTCTTTATACAACAAAGCGACCGGTTCTACCAATTCCATTTCCATATCTTCGGGCAAGCCACCAACGTTGTGGTGGGCTTTTACACCGTCAGATTCCAAAATATCGGGATAAATGGTACCTTGTGCCAAGAAAGAAATACCTTGTAATTTAGAGGATTCTTCATCAAATACCTTGATAAACTCACCACCAATGATCTTACGTTTTTGTTCGGGATCACTCACACCGGCCAACAGGTCGAGAAAACGATCGGTAGCATCCACGTAAATCAAGTTGGCGTCTAACTCTTTGCCAAACACCTCGATTACTTGTTCGCTCTCCCCTTTTCTCATCAAGCCATGGTTCACGTGTACGCAAACCAGTTGCTTACCGATCGCTTTAATGAGCAAAGCAGCAACAACCGAGCTGTCTACCCCACCGCTCAAAGCCAATAGCACCTTTTTGTCACCAACTTGTGCGCGCACAGCGGCTACTTGTTCGTCAATAAACGCATCTGCCAACGCTTTGGTGGTAATGCGTTCCATACTGTCAGGTCTTACGATTGCCATAAAAATTCCTCCTATATATCTCTTTCGATTCAGTAACAAATTAAAGCAAGTTCTTCCGTTGCTCCTCAGGTGAGGACGGATGAAGCAGTGCGGGAGCAATATCGAACACGGTTTTGCAACCATTTTCTCCGTTTTGGCTCAAACGATAAGCAGCTCGTGCATAGGCGACCAATACGCTGGAGGTGAATTCAGGATTAGAATCCAAACTCAGCTTGTACTCAATTATGTGTTTATTTTCGTTATTGAGTCCGGTGGTACCGCAACGGAACACAACACCACCGTGGGGAATACCGTTATGGTTTGCCTTCAACTCGTCCATTGAAATAAAGTGAACGGTGGTATTGTAATCGGCAAAATAGTTGGGCATGGTAACAATGGCTTGTTCGATTGCATTTAAATCAGCGCCATCTTCTGCCACTACAAAACACTCACGAACGTGTTTTTGGCGAGTGGTCAGTTGAGGATTTTCACCATTACGAACGCGGTTCATAGCCTCTTCTACGGGAATGGTATACTGACGAGCATCCAGCACCCCATCGATACGGCGAATAGCGTCGGAATGCCCTTGGCTAACGCCTTTTCCCCAGAAGGTATAATCGGAACCGGTGGGCAAAATCGCTTGCCCCATTAACCGGTTAAGAGAGAACAAGCCGGGATCCCACCCTACCGAAATAATACCGACTTTTCCGCTTTCTTTGCAAACAGCATCTACATTTGCAAAGTGTTCGGGGATTTTCGCGTGAGTATCGAAACTGTCGATCACATTAAAATAACGAGCCAACTCAGGTGTTTGGCAAGGTAGGTCATTGGCACTACCGCCGCACAAAATCATGACGTCGATTTTATCTTGCATTCCTGCGGCATCGTCCATATGATACACGGGAATATTTGTAGCCGTAGCGATCGTTTTAGGGTCGCGGCGGGTAAACAAAGCAACACATTCCATATCTTCGGTATGGGTAACGGCCGCCTCTACCCCTCTGCCCAAATTTCCGTATCCCGCAATAGCAACTCTAATTTTCATAGATCTCACCTGAATCCAGAATAAATATGAAAAAATTATACTGCAATTTTTTTCGTATGTCAACACTTTTTGAACCGCAAAATCATTGACAATTGGATTTTTTTTGGTATGATAAACTCAATAAAAAATCGGAGGAAACCATGATTTATTTTACCGATGCAACCGCTTTTGATATGAACGATACCATTTGGCAATCTTTGCTCTCCCCTGCGAGAAAACAGCGTATTTCTGCGCTAAAGCAACCAGAGGACAAACAACGTTCGTTGGCTGTGGAACTGTTGCTATGTTTTGCCTTGAAAAACGAATTTTCCAATATTACATTACCCGCTTCTTATCATTACGACAGCAACGGCAAACCCATTTCGAATATGGATGGCATCTATTTCAGTTTAAGTCATTCAGGTCGTTACGTGGCTTGCGCTGTTGCTCCCTACTCTATCGGCGTAGACATACAATGGCAAAAAGAAGCTGACCAAAAAACAGTGGAAAAGGTTCTAACCAAAAATCAACTGGAAATGATTCGCACCATGCCACCCAAAAAACAACAAAGTGCTTATTATGACTTTTGGTGTTTAAAAGAAGCGCTATACAAAGTAACGGGCGAAGGTTCGGTGCGACAACCTACCGAATTTGAATTTTCAAATTTGGGCGGACGATTAGGGATTAGCAAAGACGAACTAAATTTGCAAAATTATTCTACCGTACCGGGATATAGTTTGGGAGTATGTGCCACAGGCGTTCTTCCGCATTGTATTTTTCAAGTGTCAATAGAAAAAATAAAAGAAATGGTGACCAACGATCGTTAACGAACGTTGGTCACCATTTTCATATTTGCCGATTATTCAATCAATTGTTTTGTAACCAGTAAATCAGACAACGTGTCGATCACAACGTTGTGCCCGCAGGTTTTTACCCTATACGGCATACCGGGATACAGGTCAAACAAGTTGTCAGAGAGTGCGTCTTGACCGTCAATATCAAGGCAGACCCCCATTACGAATCGATTGCTGACAAAAACGGTTTCGTCCCCCTCCCGAGTGATTTTGATTTGAGGTGGGCAAAGTGCATACTCGAAATATCGATGGGTTAACAATCGGTTTCGGGCAATCAATTTTCCTTCATCATCACTCAGTACAGCGTAAGCAACGGGTAATGAACCGGTTTGATCAATGGGCGCCGTTGCATCGTTTATAACAAACAACCGTGTTACGCTCTGCGGGGGAAGCGACACAGGCAAAAATTGTTTGTGTTTCATTTCACCGTCAGATATAAACACTCCCGCTTCCAGCGTACCTTGACAAATATACCTGCTGTCATTAATGCCCCATACTACCGCCTGCCCATTTTCTTCGCTCAGCACCAATCGAATGGGAGCAAAAGCATTTTTTACGGCATAAAACGATGGGTTGCGGCGCATTTTATGATCGATCACCGTCCAGCTTCTGGAACAAGGCCAACAATCGTTAAACATCCAAAAGATTGCCGAAGAAGTCGAAAACGCTCGTCGACGGAAGTTGTCAATATAATTGGAAAGTCCCTCTCCCTGTACGTAGCCACCCGCTGCAATATAGGTGTCTCTCGGCAATTGTTGAGGAGTAATCCCCAGCCAAAAACGTAAATCTTCGTCCGGTGACGTTCCCGGACGCATGTAGGCTAAGGTGTTGTCATGGCACTCATAGGACATGGAATGCGTATAATCCCCGTCACCGTCGGTTATGTCATTAAATGCCTGCCGATTCACAGGCCCTAAAATGCCCCCTTCATTTGGAAAGCGACATTCCATTTGCCGATATTTACGGTGATCTTTTTCTAAAAATCCAACTTCCCATGGATGCTGATCCCCTGCGAAATGCCACCAATTGTTATTTTGCGGTACTTGTGGTAAATCGTTATCGGTATAAGGGCTAGCAGGTTGATAATATTTTTCCGGATCTTCTTCCTGCATGATTCGCGGGTAATCTTCCATATACAATGAGTGCCCCCAAGGAGACAACTCGTTGTTCCCACACCAAACCACCAACGAGGGATGAATCGACAGACGTCGAACCTGATACTTCGCTTCCGCTAACATATCGCGATACAACGCATCGTCTTGATCATACGGTGGAACGGCGCAAGCCGAAATAAATTCTTGCCAAAGCAACAATCCTTTCTGGTCGCACAAACGATACAAGGCTTCTTTTTCATAAAGCCCGCCACCCCAAATTCGCAACATATTAAAATTGGCTTCTAGTGCACGTTCGGTGATTTTTTCATAATCTTCGTTAGAAATTGCTGCCGGAAACAACGAAGCAGGCACCAGGTTGGCGCCTTTAAAAAATATCGGTGTGTGATTCACTTCTATGATAAAATAATGTCCCTGCTCAGGATGAGGCGGTTGTTTTACCTCCACACGTCGAAAACCGGTTTGGGTTTGTTTTTCCCACAAAACCTGTCCCCGACAAAACAATCGGATCGAAACAGGATATAACACTTGGTCACCATAGCCGACAGGATACCACAACTTCGGGTGATCGATGGTAGTGGATATACAAAATGAACCATTTGCACAGACCGCTTTGCACGTCTGATCTCCTACAGAGAGTTCTATCGTATACTCTTCTTCGGCATGATAATCAACACAAGGAAACAAACGAGCCGTTACGGTAACGCCGGAAAGATCTTCGGTAACTTGTTGTCGCAACTGCCAATGCTCAACCACCAAGTGATTGTCGTACAACAGCTTTACGCTTCCCGAAATTCCTACGTTCATCAATCGGGGCGACCAATCCCACTCGGTTTCATATTGTGGTTTACGCAACCACATACGTTTCGTAAGTAAAACACCATTGTCAGCCGTCGCCGTATAGGCATTTTTTACAGGTTTATCACTGACGTTATATAACCCGCTGTCGATCCGCACGACCAATTCATTGTTTTTGGGAAGTAGTTTATCCGCTACAGACACACACAAAGGATAAAACGCATTTTCATGGCGCGCAATCTCCTCGCCGTTTAAATAAACGATGGCAGATAGATCCAATTCTTCGAAATACAAATAGGCCTTCCCTGAAAGAGCGTCTGTTGGGGCATCGAAGGTGCGGCGGTAATACCATACCATTTCTTCCACCCAACGAGCTTTAAACACGTTAATTCCCTTATTGGGGTCGTCTATTATCCCTTGCTGCATTAAATCCAAATGCACTTCCCCGGGAACTGTTCCTCGTAACCACCCGCCGGGATAAGAGCCGTCCAACCGACGCGGTATTCCTTTTACCTCGGCATCATATTCTTGTTGATCAACATGTTTATATACGTATGGTGAACCGCCACGCTGTCCGGTCGACCAATGCAATTGCCATTGTCCATCCAGGTTTAGTACGTCCAATCCAATCAGCTCCTCAATCGTGGATTAATGTTAGCATAACACAAATACCCCCTTTTTACAAGACATGGTTCTCAATATCTTCTTTTTCTTGACATAGGTAAAAATTCGATATATTTTTCCTATCCATAACTAAGGAGGTTTTCAAATGAAGTATGGGTGCAATGCTGTAACACTAAATAATTATTTATGGAATTACATTGGCAACAATTACTGTAAATCATGCTACAATGCAGCTTGGAATTATAATTACTCCTATTACTATTGATAATTCGTTATTATTGCGGTAGCAATCAGCAAAGCATTTTCAAAAACATAGTTATTTTATAAAAAAGGATTTGTGCAGATCTGCACAAGTCCGTTAAAAACGGACAATAGAAAAAAGAGACCTCCTATGGTAGAATTAAGGAAACTACCATAGGAGGTTTTTTATGGCAAGAGAATACAGACATATCAAACAATATGAAAATGAGATATTGCAATTAAAA
>JAFYMD010000211.1 GCA_017556785.1 Clostridia bacterium
GGCAAGACCATGGCGGTGGACGAGCTGTTTGAAGACGGCTTTGAAGCGGTCTATTTGGCAACCGGTGCCGGTCTGCCTCGCTTCATGAATATTCCCGGTGAAAACTTAAACGGTGTATACTCCGCCAATGAATTTCTTACTCGCATCAATTTAATGAAAGCCTATTTACCCGACAGCGACACCCCCATTCAACGCCCCGAATCGGTGGCAGTAGTGGGTGGCGGCAACGTAGCCATGGATGCCGCCCGTTGCGCCAAACGGCTGGGTGCCGACGTAACGGTGGTGTATCGTCGGGGATTAGAAGAAATGCCCGCTCGTAAAGAAGAGATTCTTCACGCACAAGAAGAGGGAATTCATTTTAAAACCCTGTGTAATCCCACTGCTGTTTTAGGGGACGACAACAACCGTGTGGTTGCCATGACCTGTGTAGAAATGGAGTTGGGCGAGCCGGACGCTTCGGGACGTCGTCGCCCCGTGGTCAAACCAAACTCGGAATTTACCCTAAATGTAGATTGCGTAATCATGTCCATCGGCACTTCTCCCAATCCCTTGATTCGTACCACCACTCCCGGTTTGGAAACCAACAAACACGGGTGTATTGTGACCGACGAACTGGGCAGAACCTCTCGCGAAGGGGTGTTTGCCGGCGGTGATGCGGTCAGCGGTGCCGCTACCGTGATTATGGCAATGGGTGCGGGCAAAACCGCCGCAGGTGCCATTCACGAATATATTCAATCCAAATAAATAAACAGCGTTGTTGCCATACAGGCACAACGCTGTTTTTGGTTATTTTACATATTTTTTCAATTGATCGATCTCAAACACATATTTTCCCTTTACATTATATCACAACTGTGGTATAATGCAATTACCACACAAACATAATATTCGGAATTTATTCTCGAAGTCTATTTTTTTGCTTTGGTAAAAATGTAGGCTCAATTTTCGCGTCTTCGAGAGAATTCCGAAAAGGTTTGTGTGGTAGCAACTTGAGGTCTTGCATTTTTCGGTGTGTGCAACTTCGGTTGCACACACTTTTTTGTTGTAAGGAGGATAGCAGTATTAGCGCTGTATCATAGCTTATGCCTACACCGTAATATAAAGATTTTTGTTTTAAAATCAGGAGGTTATTATGAAAAAAATTGTATTATTCCTTTTAGCAATAACATTATGCTTAACTTTTTGCTCTTGCGGAGGTAGTAGTACTCCCGTAGAAGAATTCCAGCCCACCCTTACCATACTTGAAATTGAAGACATGGTAGAACGTGAAGTAGAATATGAACTCAGTCATAAAATAAATTCGTTCAAATATAATACGTCAACCACAAAGATTACCTATTGTGATATAAACGAAACTTCCAAACACAAATTTACAGTTACCGGACAACTAACCGTAAAAGATAAATATGGCGATGAATATGTCAAAAAATTTGATGCTGTTGCTCAGTACAATCCAGATACCCTCACTGCCGACACCATCAGTTGTGAAGTACACGATTCGTAACCCCCTATTCCTTGCCAGCGGCGTGAGAAGAGTGTAGGAACGAGTGAAAATTATATGATAAGTGTGCTTGTCGCACCGAATTTATATCATTTGATACTTCTTCTTTCCGTCCGTCCTTTTATAAATGAAAAAAGCAACCCGCCAAGGGTTGCTTTTTGTTTTATGTTATTTCACATATTTTTTCAATTGATCGATCTCAAACACATATTTACTGTTGCAGAAGTTGCACACCGTTTCCACCGGTTTGTTTTCATCGATCAAGCTCTTTAAATCTTTTTGATTTAAGGTCGCCAAAATACGGGAATATTTTTCTTTACTGCAGTTGCAGGTATAAGAAATGTCGCTTTGATCCAAAATATCAAAAGGAATCCCGTCAAACACTTGTTCGATCAATTGCTCCGGTGTCATGCCTTCGGCAATTTTTTGAGAAACCGAACCAATATTTTTTAAATTTTCTTCCAATTTGGTAATGATCTCAGGGTCGGCGCCCGGCAACAGTTGCACCAAAAAACCGCCTGCGGATTTCACCGTCAAATCTCGGTTGACCCGCACCCCCAAGGCGCAAGCCGAAGGTGTCTGCTCGCTGGTGGCATAGTATTCGGTAATATCTTCAGCAATCTCGCCGGTCAAAATGGGGCACATTCCGTGATAGGGCTCATTCATTCCCAGATCTTTGATCACGTGTAGCGTTCCTTGTCCCACAGCACCGCCAACGTCCAATTTGTTTTTGGCGTTGGGAGGCAACTCGGTTTCGGGATTGCCCACGTACCCTTTTACGTTGCCGTGACTGTCCCCTACACACACCACCATGCCACCGGGGCCGTCGCCTTGAAACTGCAACGTCATGGTGTTATCTTTTCCTTTTAACTGTGCGCTCATAAGGGCACAGGCAGTCAACGCTCGCCCCAATACTGCGGTCATGGTTTTCGAGGTTTGATGCAATTCCCGTGCCTTTGTCGCAATGGCGGTGGTGTCGGCAGCGTGAATAAAAGCGCTTCCGTCTACCGATATGGCACGAATGATATGGGATTGTTTCATATTTTCACGTCCTTTGGTGCTATTATACCCATTTCCTGCGTGACTGTCAACTTTTAAAAAAATTTAGGTGTTTGCTTATTTTTTGCCATGGTTATGCTTTGTCCTTTTGGGCAAAGTAATGGTGGGAAAGGAGTGATCACCATTGTTCTTATAAAAATTCCCAAAATCATAGCAAAAGTCTTATTTATTGTATGTGCCTTGTTGTTGGTGCTGGGGCTGATCTCCGCTCGTGCCTTGCCCCCGTTTTTGTTGGCGGGCGGCACCGACGACATTGACCTGCCTCTTCGGGTACCGTTGATTGCCAAAGCAAACACCCCCATAACCAACGGCTCTTACACCGCCTCGGTTAATTTGTTTGGCATTATTCCCATTGGGCAGACACAAGTGAATATTGTCGACGATGACTACGTGGTGGTGGGAGGAACACCCTTTGGTATTAAAATCATGTCCCAAGGGGTGTTGGTAGTTGGCTTTAACGATATTCCCAGCCAAAACGGCAACATCAATCCCGCCAAAAAAGCAGGAGTAAAAGAGGGCGATATTGTTTTGGCAATCAACAACCAAACCGTCTCCACCAACACCCGTGTGCAAGAATTGGTAGAACAGTCGGCAGGTGCCCCCATGACCCTGTCGGTGCAACGAAACGGCGTGAATTTACAGCTCACCATGATTCCCGTTCTTGCTCCCGACGGCAAATACCGTGCGGGAATGTGGGTGCGAGATTCGGCGGCAGGCTTGGGCACCATGACCTTTTATCACCCTGCCAGCGGCATGTACGGTGGGTTGGGCCACAGCGTTTGCGACAACGATACCGGACAAACGGTTTCGTTGCTCACGGGTGAAATCGTAACCGCCAATGTGATAGAAATAAAAAAAGCGATTCCCGGCCGAGCAGGCGCCATTGTGGGCACCCTGAACAGCAAGCAATCCTTAGGGGATATTTTGTCCAACTGCGAGCAAGGCATATTCGGCCGATTAAACGCGCCGCCCGCCGTTGGACAAACCATGGCGGTGGCTCACAAGCAACAGGTAACCACCGGTGGTGCGCAAATCCTGTCTTGTGTTGACGGAACGCCCCGTGCGTACAGTTGTGAAATCGAAAGCATCGCCTTTCGAACCGATTCGTCGCAAAATCTGGTGATTCGTATCACCGATCAAGGGTTGTTGTCTCAAACAGGTGGCATTGTACAAGGCATGAGCGGTTCCCCTATTATACAAAACGGCAAGCTGGTGGGTGCAGTCACCCACGTGTTTGTAAACACCCCCAACAAGGGCTACGGTGTGTTTGCCGAAACCATGTTGCAAATTGCCAAAGATACCGCAAAACAACAGAAAAAGGCGTCGTAACTACCATCTCCCTGCCCGCGCAGGGAGATTTTTGTTGATATTTTGTAAATTCAATAACATACTGAAGTCAAAAAGATGCATACCGCTCTGCACAAGTCCGTTAAAAACGGACAATAGAAAAAAGAGACCTCCTATGGTAGAATTAAGGAAACTACCATAGGAGGTTTTTTATGGCAAGAGAATACAGACATATCAAACAATATGAAAATGAGATATTGCAATTAAAA
>JAFYMD010000024.1 GCA_017556785.1 Clostridia bacterium
GAATTCGTATTCGCTCAAGGTTTCACGGATTTCCATTTCAACCAATTCGAGCAATTCGGGGTCGTCTACCATGTCGCATTTGTTCATGAATACTACGATGGCAGGTACACCTACTTGGCGAGCCAACAGGATGTGTTCACGAGTTTGAGCCATGGGGCCGTCGGTAGCAGCGATAACCAAGATAGCGCCGTCCATTTGAGCAGCACCGGTGATCATGTTTTTGATATAGTCGGCGTGTCCCGGGCAGTCAACGTGAGCATAGTGACGAGCTTCGGTTTGATATTCAACGTGAGCGGTGTTGATGGTGATACCACGTTCACGTTCTTCGGGAGCTTTGTCGATGTTTTCGAAGTCTACTTTTTCAGCCAAACCCAAGTTAGACAGGGTCTTGGTGATAGCAGCGGTCAGGGTGGTCTTACCGTGGTCAACGTGGCCTACGGTACCAATGTTTACGTGGGGCTTAGAGCGGTCAAATTTTTCTTTTGCCATTGGAATTTCCTCCTTTAGTAAATAACAAAATTATTTGGTGATATGCGGATTTTTCCGCATCCGTTTATAGTTTAACACACTTACCACAAAATGCAAGTGTTTTTTGCCTAAAAGTACGATTTAATTAGTCCTTTTTGGCAGATTTGCTGATGATTTGTTCGGCAATGCTCTTGGGAACTTCGGCGTAATCGTCGGGTTCCATGGAGTATTGACCACGGCCTTGGGTCTTGGAACGCATGGCAGTGGCATAACCAAACATTTCAGACAGAGGTACTTTTGCATGAACATCGGTAACACCGTTGTTGGATTCAGTACCCATAATCATACCACGACGGCTGTTAAGGTCACCGATAACGTCGCCCATGTATTCGTCGGGAACAACTACGGTAACTTTCATAATGGGTTCCATAAAGGCGGGGTTGGCTTTGCGGCAAGCATCTTTAAATGCCATGGAGCCGGCCATCTTAAACGCCATTTCGGAAGAGTCAACTTCGTGGTAAGAACCGTCGTACAAGGTAACCTTTACGTCTACCACAGGGTAACCGGCCAATACACCGGATTGGGTAGCGCCCTTGATACCGGCATCAACAGCGGGGATGTATTCTTTGGGAATAACACCACCGGTGATAGCGTTAACAAATTCGTAACCTTTGCCGGGGTTGGGTTCCAATTTGATCTTAACGTGACCGTATTGACCATGACCACCGGATTGGCGAGCGAATTTGGTATCGGAGCTGGATTCTTGACGAATGGTTTCTTTGTAAGCAACTTGGGGAGCACCCACGTTTGCTTCTACTTGGAATTCACGCATCAAGCGGTCTACGATGATTTCCAAATGGAGCTCACCCATACCTGCAATGATGGTTTGTCCGGTTTCTTCGTCGGTGTAGCAACGGAAAGTGGGGTCTTCTTCAGCCAATTTGGACAAAGCAACGCCCATCTTTTCTTGACCTGCTTTGGTTTTGGGTTCAATGGCAATGCGGATAACAGGATCCGGGAATTCCATGGATTCCAAAATAACAGGATGGTTTTGGTTGCACAAAGTATCACCGGTAGTGGTGTTTTTGAGGCCTACGGCAGCAGCGATATCGCCGGCGTAAACTTCTTCAATATCTTGACGGTGGTTACTGTGCATTTGCACAATACGACCAATTCTTTCGTTGTTGCGTTTGCAAGAGTTGTAAACCGCAGAACCGGATTTGAGAACACCGGAATATACGCGGAAGAAGCACAACTTACCAACGTAGGGGTCGGTGGCAATCTTAAACGCCAAAGCAGAGAAGGGTTCTTCGTCGGAAGAATGACGAACAACTTCTTCTTCGGTCTTGGGGTCAATACCTTTAATGGCAGGAACATCCAAGGGAGAAGGCATGAAGTCGATGATAGCATCCAACAATTTTTGAACACCTTTGTTGCGATAAGAAGTACCGCAAACAACGGGAACCATAACGTTGTCGATGGTAGCTTTGCGGATGCAGCGTTTGATTTCGTCGATGGTGAGTTCTTCACCTTCGAAGAATTTTTCCATCAAAGCTTCGTCTTGTTCAGCAACCGATTCGATCAATTGATCATGGTATTCTTGGGCCATATCTTTCAAATCGTCGGGAATTTCTTCCACACGAACGTCAGTACCCAAGTCGTTGTAGTAAACGTAAGCTTTCATTTCAATCAAGTCAACAATGCCTTTGAATTCTTCTTCGGCACCGATCGGCAATTGAATGGGAACAGCATTACATTTCAAACGATCGCGCAACATACCAAGTACGCGATAGAAGTCAGCACCGGTACGGTCCATTTTGTTAACGTAAACCATACGAGGTACTTTGTATTTATCGGCTTGACGCCATACCGTTTCAGATTGGGGTTCAACACCGCCCTTGGCGCACAAAACGGTAACAGAACCGTCCAAAACACGCAAGGAGCGTTCTACTTCAACAGTAAAGTCAACGTGACCCGGAGTGTCGATAATATTAACGCGGTGTTTGTTCCAGAAACAAGTAGTAGCAGCAGAGGTAATGGTAATACCTCTTTCTTGCTCTTGTTCCATCCAGTCCATGGTAGCCGCACCTTCATGGGTTTCACCCATTTTGTGATTTACACCGGTGTAATAAAGAATACGTTCGGTGGTGGTGGTTTTACCAGCGTCGATATGCGCCATTATGCCGATGTTTCTTGTCATTTCAAGAGAGACTTCTCTAGGCATAATATCCTCCGTTTTCCAATTTAATTGGAATTGAAAATTTTAATTTCTTTTTTAATAAATAAAA
>JAFYMD010000212.1 GCA_017556785.1 Clostridia bacterium
CACGTTGCTGTTTTTACCCACGGTAATGGGGGCGGTGTCTCCCCGCAGTACGGCGTTGTACCATACGTTGGCGTGTTCGTGCAAGGTTACCTCGCCCTTGATTACGGCACCTTGTGCAACCCATGCGGTGGGGTGAATGGTCGGTTGTTTCATAAAACCTACTCCTTACGTTAACTGTTTACCATTACTATACCAATTTTGAAGGTAAAAATCAACCCTTTAAAAGGTGACGTGCCCAAAAGAAGAGCCTAATTTTACGTGCAAGGGGTCTAACAATTGCGAAGCACGGGCAATGGCGTTTTTGCCCATTTTTTCCCGCAAATGGTCTACCTCGGCTTCTAAGCGTTCTTTCCGTTCCCAGGTTGCCATATCAAAAAACAATCCGGTTTGCAGGGGGGCGGTTTGGGGAACCAAATTGCTTGTACCGATTCCCACCGACCGCAAAGGCGTTCCCGACCAGTTTTGTTGCAACAATTCCATGGCGGTGTCTACCAAGCTTTTGACCAAACGGGTGGGTAGGTTCAAGGAAGTTTGTCGGCTGTACCAAGCCAAATTTTTGTCGCGAAAACTGACCGACACCGTGCCTGCATAAAATCCGTGACGGCGCAAATCGGCAGAAACCTGCTCGGTAAGCCCCACCAACACTTGGCGCACCTGCGACAAGGTGGTTAAATCGGCTTTGCAGGTGGTGGAACGGCTGACACTTTTGGGTGGGTCGCAGTCGCCGTATAGCCGTACGGGAGAATATTCAAGTCCATGGGCAAATTGCCACAACTGTACCCCCGGTTTACCCAATTTGGTTTGCAAAATCTCAGGTTGCATTGCCGCCAATTGACCAATGGTATAAACGCCGATTTGGTGTAGCTGTTGGGCGGTTTTGCGACCTATGCCAAACAAATCTTCAACGGGTAAACACCACACCTTGCGGGATAAATCTTCACGGGTAATGACGGTGGTGGCGTTTGGCTTTTTCATGTCTGACCCCAACTTTGCCATAACCTTGCAAAAACTTACCCCCACCGAAATGGTCAGGTCATAGGCTTGTTTTACCTCTTGCCGCAAACGGTCGGCAATTTGTATTCCGTCACCAAACAAACGGCGACTGCCGGTAACGTCTAACCAACATTCGTCAATACCAAAGGGCTCGATACGGTCGGTGTAACGGGCGTAAATTTCTTGCACCAAGCGGGAATAGTGCATATATTGGTCGTATTGAGGGGGTAAAATCATTAGTTTTGGGCAAAGCCGCAATGCCTCTACCACCGTCATGGCGGTTTGAATGCCCGCCGCTTTGGCAGGGTAGTTTTTGGCAAGCACAATTCCGTGCCGCTCTTCTACACTTCCGCATACCGCCACGGGGATTTGTTGCCATTCGGGGTGACCAATGGTGGCTACCGAGGCAAAAAAGTTGTTTAAATCACAATGTAAAATGACACGGTCGTTCATGGTTTTCTCCTTTAAAAGAACGTCTGTTCTTTTAAAGAGTAACACAACTTAACGAGTTTGTCAAGGCAGTTTTGTGGTTGCAAGAAAAGAAAATATATGGTATACTCATAAAAAACACAAGGGCAAAGGAGCAACGGCAATGCAAAACACCATACACGAGCGCACCGCCATGTTAATTGGCGAAACCGCCTTACAACAATTAAAAAACAGCAAGGTAGCGGTGTGCGGAATCGGGGGTGTTGGCTCTTATGTAGCCGAAGCCTTGGCACGGTCGGGGGTAGGGAACCTGTTGCTGATTGACAGCGATACCGTGTCACTTTCAAATTGTAACCGTCAGTTAATTGCATTGCAAAATACGGTGGGGCAAGAAAAAACCAAGGTGATGCAACAACGCATTGCCCAAATCGACCCTACCTTGCAGGTAGAGGCAACCACCTTGTTTTTAACCGCCGACACACCTGCCGAGTTGTTTGAGGGGTGCGATTATATTGTGGACGCCATTGACAATGTGTCTGCCAAAATTCGGTTGGCGCAAATTGCCAAAGACCACCAAATTCCTTTGATTGCCGCCATGGGGTGCGGGAACAAGCTTGACCCCGCCAAACTGAAAGTGACCGATTTGTTTAAGACCGACACCTGCCCGTTGTGTCGGGTAATGCGCCGTGAGTTAAAAGCGCGTGGCATTACCAAATGCAAGGTGGTGTATTCTACCGAGTTGCCTCGCAAACCCATTACCCAAGAGTCGGGCAAAATTCCGCCTGCCAGCATGATTTTTGTGCCTGCCGCCGCAGGGCTTATGATTGCCGCTACGGTAGTAGAGGATTTGATTTTGTGAGAAATTAAAAAAAGTCGTTCTCATCGCGAGAACGACTTTTTTTATTGATAATGGCGACCCAATACGGTGCATTTGTTATTTGTTTTTATTTCGCAAATGGGTAATGACTTGATGAACCAAACCTACGTCTTCTTGGCTCAATCCGGTGACATTGATGGTAGCAGATGATTCTAATCCCAACAAATAGTCACTAGAAACTTTAAAAAGAATTGCCAATTCAACCAAATATTGTGTAGACGGTACGGAAATTCCCAATTCCCATGCATTGACACAAGAGCGGGTTACGTTTAATTGTTTGGCCAATGCGGCTTGTGTCCATCCTTGGTTTTCTC
>JAFYMD010000213.1 GCA_017556785.1 Clostridia bacterium
AAGGACAACAAAACAGCCGTGTAACCAATTGGTTACACGGCTTTTGTTGGAGCTACTGATCCGATTCGAACGGACGACCTGCTCATTACGAGTGAGCTGCTCTACCTGCTGAGCCACAGTAGCATGGAAATGGATACCACAGTATTATAACAGTTATTTTGACGTTCGTCAAGGTTTTTTTTCATCTTGTAAAAACAGCAGGTCATCCCAAATGGGAAGCCTGCTGTGATTTTTACTTTTTACGAGAATTGCTGCGACGACCGGATTGGCCTTTTTTCATACCGGAAGTTTTTTCTTCGCTGGTTTGCTTGAATTTTTGCAACATATCTTCGAATGCGGCGTTTCCGCTTTTTACCGGAGTCCAGTCAATGTTGGGATCACCGGTAAACACCGGTGCTTGCGGTTGTTTGGCGGGGCGGGGGCGGGAAACCGGTCGTGGGGCGGGCCCTTCGTCTTTGTCTTTCATCATGGGGCGAGGTGCACGTGGGGGGGCGGGGGGCTTGGGTGCGGCTTTTTTGATGCTTAAACTGATTTTTCCATCATCACCAATATTGATGATTTTGACTTTTACGTCTTGACCTTCGGACAAGAATTCTGTAATCTCGTTTACAAATACGTCAGCAACCTCGGAAATGTGTACCATGCCGGATTTGCCGTTTCCTAAGTCTACAAAAGCACCGAATTTGGTAATACCGGTTACTTTCCCTTCAATAATAGAACCTACCTCGAGCTGCATAAAAATACATTGGCCTCCTTGAATTGTTCGATCAGTTTCCGTCGGTGTAAACTTTTTCATCGGTACGAACGTAGCCGTGTTCCCGCAATGCCCGTTCCATTAAATCCTCGTGGGATCCTTGGCTGAGTAAGGTTTGCAACTGATCATAGGTCAATTGCAGTTCTTGCTCTTGTTTTTTTAATTGCGCGACTTCTTGTTCTTTTTTCGATAAATAAGCTTTTGCCGATATTAAACTGATAACACTGCTTATGATAAAAAGGAACAGGACAATTTTGACCAAAAGGCTACCGCTAAAGGATTTTTTTGATTCGCTCAAAATTGTCACCACCTTTTTCACAACTACGGTCATTATACATCAACCGTAGTCTCTTTTTCAAGGCTTTTTTTATTTCTTTTATAAATATTTTTTATTCTTTTCCAAGCTTTTGTCAGCCAAAGAGAGATTTTTTTGAAAACAGCGGTAATAAATGATTGAATCGGATGCAAGCACAGGTGCAAAGCCGTCAAAAAACAATGAAGTAACCAAACGACTGCTTTTACCATCCATCGACTTACTGTAAATCGAAACAGACACCAACCGATTAACGTGCCAAATAAAACGTAATAGCGGAACTGACCATCGCAACGAATCACCAAAAAACAAAAAATGATGACAGCGCACAAAGAAGAGTATAAAATATCTTGAAAAAACAAGCCGATTTTTCCAACGGGAAAGACCAAACGACGACATCTGAAAAAATCATAAATCAAGCAAAGTACTGCTCCCACCAAAAAAGAAAACAAAAAGGTGAGTAATTGTTCGCCTGACCGAACTTGTGTAAATTCAGTTAACATTAGCGAAACAGTTTGGCCCAAAAGCCGTTTTTTTCGCGGTCATCGGTGTACATTAACCCATATATGTTGCCGTTTACGGTCAGTTCCCCTGCATCGGTGCTCAGGCGTTCAATGTGCAGTTCGGTCCCCTTTACGGTTAATTCACCCATGCCGGTGTGTATCACAATGGTTTGCTCGTCAAAACTGTCAACGTCTGAAACACCGCTGACCGAAAGCGTTTTTCGGTTTTCCATAATGATGTTGTGAGAACGATTGGTTGTTTTCATATCTTCAGCCATAGATTGTACCTCCTGAATTTGATAATACATATGTATGAAAATCGAGGGTGTAATATGACGCTTGGCTATGAGTTTTTATGACTTGTTGTTGAGAAAATCAAGATAAAATTAAAAAATCTGTTGACAAACGGTGTTAGGTTTGGTATAATTGCCCTTGCAATTGCGAGAGTGCTGGAATAGGCAGACAGGCACGTTTGAGGGGCGTGTGTCGTAAGGCGTACGGGTTCAAGTCCCGTTTCTCGCACCAAATATCGGCTATCCACCATAGGTGGATAGCCGATATTTTTTGTGGTTGAACGGGACGTGAAGCATATGAGGTAAATCGTTCAATTATGGTATGTTCCCTCACACCAACCACGGACTTTTGCGAGCGGTGGATGTCTGTGGCTTTTTATATAACGCAAAATTCCCGCTTGTGGTTGAATATTACTCTCTGGTATGCTACAATGAACCAAGTGAAAGAAAAGGGGTGAGCGTGTGCATAGTTCGTATATCATTGAACCACCCAATGCCAAATGTGCCGTTTTGATGATTCATGGTATTTGCAGTACTCCTAGGCATTTTGATTTTTTGGTTTCGGAATTTGATGAAAATTGGGCGATTTACAATATTTTGCTTGATGGACATGGTGGAACGGTGCAGGATTTTTCTCATACTTCCATGGAAAGGTGGAAAGCACAAACCAAAGAGATGTTGGATCGATTGTCTGATCGATATGATCACATTTTAATTTTGGGATATTCTATGGGAACCTTGCTGTCCCTGTGGGCGTTACCGAATTATCCGAAAGTGCTGGGACTGTTATTATTGAATCCACCTATGCGTCCTTGGGTTCGTTTTTCCATGCTGAAACGAAGCAGACGCTTCACCAAGGGTATCGTTCGCCAAGAGGATCCCCATGAAGTTGCTTGTCTGCGAGACATTGGTGTTACCCTTTCGTCGGGAATATGGCAGTACCTGGGGTGGATTCCTCGATTTTTGGAATTGTTACGGTTGTGCCGATATTGTCGCCAAAAAGCTTGTATAGGAACGGTTCCCACTTATGTGCATTTGGGGAGACGGGACGAATTGGTGTCTTTGCGCTCCCAAAAATATTTCGCTGATCATCCACAGATTACGGTGCGTATTGCCGACGAAGCGGGACATTTTTATTTTCCTGAAAAGGATGTAGAAGCCGTTCGAGCAGACCTTCGCGCTTTGATAGAAATTGTGAAATTTGCGAAAGGAGAAACCCATGGAGTTTGAAAAATTAATTCGGGAACGGTATTCGGTTAGAAATTTTCAACCCACCCATTTGCCGTCAGAAATCTTGGACAAAATTTTACGAGCAGGGCACCTGGCGCCTACCGGTTGTAATTTTCAACCGCAACGTATTTTGGTGCTCAATACCGACCAATCAATCGAACATTTGAAACGTTGTACCAAATGTCATTTCGGTGCACCGACGGCATTGCTTGTTTGTTATGATACCACCGAAAGTTGGCATCGGCCATATGACGGTGCGTTATCCGCCCCTGCGGATGCGGGAATTGTTGCAACCCATATGATGTTGGCGGCACATGATTTGGGGGTAGGATGTTGTTGGGTCATGCATTTTGACCCGTTAGTAATGCGACAAACCTTTTCGATTCCATTGCATATAGAGCCATACGCTTTACTGGTGATGGGATTCCCTTCAGCGGATGCGCAGCCGTTACCGCTTCATTTCCAAAATCGTCCGTTGGAAGAAACGGTGATTTTTGATAGCTTTATATCCCAAAAATGAAAATCCTTCATTGACAGTACGAGAAGAATGTGCTATCATCCTTAGGTTGATTGATTTGAAAGAAGGAATACCATGAAATCTTTTTATTTACAACCTGCTTTGATTCCCGCGCTCAAAGGGTATACCAAGAATCAATTGGTTAGTGATATCATTGCGGGTATTATTGTAGCGATTATTGCGCTTCCGCTTTCTATTGCATTGGCAATGGCTTCCGGTGTTGCACCGGCAGCGGGGATTTATACCGCTGTAGCGGCGGGATTTTTTGTTTCCTTGTTGGGGGGCAGTCGTATTCAAATTGCAGGCCCTACTGCTGCGTTTGCAACTACGGTAGCGGGAATTGTAGCTACCAACGGATTAGACGGTTTGTTTATCGCCACCATTATTGCGGGTGTTCTTTTGGTCTTAATGGGTGTATTTAAATTAGGCTCTTTGATCAAATATATTCCCACTTCTATTACGGTAGGGTTTACAGCCGGGATCGCCGTAACCATTTTGGTTGGACAGATTAAAGATTTTCTGGGATTGCAATATGCCGATACCGTAAAACCGATTGAAACGTTTGAAAAAATCGAAGCCAACATTGGCGCTATGTCTACTTTGAATTGGCAAGCATTATTGGTAGGCGGTGTGTGTTTGCTGATTTTAATTTTGTATCCTAAGATTGAAAAAAGGGTTCCTCCTTCGCTGATTGCGGTGGTTGCAGGGGTTCTTATGGTGAAACTAATCCCCGGCATGAAGGGGGTTGCAACGATTCGTGATATTTCGGTGATTCCTGCCGGATTGCCCGATATTTCTTTTGCCGGCATGGATTTCAGCATGGACAAAATTCTTTCGGTAATTCCCGGAGCGGTCACGATTGCGGTGTTAGCGGCAATTGAATCACTGCTTTCTTGTGTGGTTGCCGACGGTATGGTTGGTGCTAAACACAATTCCAATGCCGAATTGGTTGCGCAAGGGGTAGGGAATATTGCGTCGGTTCTGTTTGGCGGGATTCCCGCTACCGGTGCTATCGCCCGAACTGCCGCCAATGCTAAAAACGGCGGACGCACTCCGGTTGCCGGCATGGTTCATGCGTTGGTTTTGTTGTTGGTTTTGCTGTTCCTCATGCCCTATGCCGGATGGATTCCCATGCCTACCATTGCCGCAATATTGTTTATGGTTGCGTATAATATGAGCGAGTGGCG